>CALEMV010000290.1 GCA_937910655.1 uncultured Solobacterium sp. | reverse complement strand
TATATACTCCAATCGCAAACTTCTCATTATCAGGATGGATTTTCTTAATTGTCATGGTAACTGGTGGTGTTGTTGGAAATATCATTGCTAAAAAAGTTCGCTTAGATGGATAAAAAATTAAGATATATTGATGTTCTTGGGTTAGTGATTGGAGCCATTATAGGCTGGGGCTCCTTTACGCTTCCAGGCACAAAGTTTTTAAGAGAAGCAGGTGTAATCAATACCTTTATAGGTCTTTTAATTGGTGGCGTTTTTATCATGGTGATACAGAATGGCTATCATATCATGTTAGAGAATCATAGAGAAGATGGTGGGGAATTCACCTATGCTTTAAATCATCTAGGCACAGGACATGGCTTTGTAGTTGGTTGGTCCTTAAGTCTTTGCTATTTGAGCATGGTACCGCTAAATGCAGGAGCCTTTGTGCTACTGCTTCGTGAGATATTTGGAGCGAAGATGGATTTTTTCTATCTATATTCTATTTCGGGATATCCAATTTATCTAACGGATGTACTTGTGATGTCTGCCGTCATTATCTTATTTGGTTACATCAATATTCAAGGGTTAAAAATTAGCACGAAGGTGCAAAATATCATGAGCATTCTTTTGGCTGTCATTGTATCAGGGCTTCTATGTTTGATGTTTATGAGAAGTGATTTGCAGGCCTTTCATCAAAACTATGTGGAAAACTACCGCTTTTCGTTCAGTGAGATTTCAAAGATCATAGCGATAGCTCCCTTCTTATTTGTAGGGTTTGATGTAGTACCACAGGTTTCGGAAGAACTTGGCTTTAAACCTGAAAAATCTACGTTACTCGTAGGGATTTCGGTATTGATCGGTATATTCATTTATGGAGCATTAAATACTATAGCTGGATTAGGCTTTTCACCTGAAGCAGCTATGAAGACGCATTGGGCTGTTGCGGATGCGGTGATTCAACACTTAGGTAAAGCTGGATTCTATATCATGTTAATTGCTTTGGCAGCTGCTGTGATTGGTGGAATCAATGGCTTTATGATTGCATCGAGTAAACTGGTTGCAAGTCTATCCGAAAGAAAACATCTTGGTCCAAAATACAGCATCAAGAATGAGAAAGGTGTACAACCTTATGCAATTCTATTTGTCTGTGCAATTAGTTTGATTGGAGCCTTTGTTGGAAGACGTGTAATTATCTACATTGTAGATATGGCAAGTGTTCTTGCGGCAGTAGCGTATATGTACGTCAGTTACATCAGTATTTCACTTGCTAAATCAAAGATTGATAAAGTAAAGTGTGCGCTAGGTGCACTGATTTCTGCAGGATTTATTGTATTGTTAATGTTTCCGGGATCTCCTGCACAGCTTTCAAAGGAAGCTTTCATAAGTCTAATCTTATGGACACTATGTGGAGTTTTAGTATATCAATTTCGAAAAAGAAAGAATGTTTCGTAAAGAAAAGGAGAGAGTATGAAGATTGTAGTTGTAGGTGGTGTAGCTGGTGGTGCCAGTGTTGCCGCAAGAGCTAGAAGAATCGATGAAACAGCAGAAATTATTATGTTTGAAAGAGGAGAAAATGTATCCTTCTCTAATTGCTGCCTTCCCTTCGCTTTAAGTGGAATCGTTGATAATAGCGATAAGCTAGTTTTGATGAATCCAGAAGAATTCTGGAATAAGTACAGAATTAAGGCTTTGGTAAAGCATGAGGTTACAGAGATTCATCCAGACAAGAAAGAAGTAGTTGTTAAGAACTTAGTTACTGGAGAAAGTTTCACAGAGAGTTATGATAAGTTAGCACTTTCCCCAGGAGCTAATGCAATCTTGCCAGCTTCTATCAAGGGTATCGATCGTGAGAATGTATTTGTAGTAAAGAATGTTACAGATATTAAGAAGATTGAAGCCTTTGTAGCTGCTAAGAATGTGAATAAGGTAACTGTCGTTGGTGGTGGTTTTATTGGTTTAGAAGTGGCTGAAAACTTCCGCGAAGCAGGAAAAGAAGTAAATCTTGTGGAAGGTTTACCACAGGTTATGAAGCCTCTTGATGAGGACATGGCACAGATTCTCCATAAGGAAATCATCGATAATGGTATTAACCTTTATCTAGGAAAGACTGTAACAGAAGTAGGTGAGGGTGAAGTGGTTCTCTCTAGTGGAGAACATCTACCAGCTGAAGCAGTAATTATGGCAATCGGTGTAGCACCTGAAACAAAGTTAGCTAAAGATTGTGGTATTGAACTTGGTAAGACAGGTGCCATCTTAGTAAACTATAACTATCAGACAAACTATCCTGATATTTATGCAGTAGGAGACGCAATCGAAGTTACAAATAGACTTACAAATGATAAGACTAGACTTCCACTTGCAGGACCTGCACAAAGACAGGCAAGAGCTGCAGCAGACCATATGTTTGGCGAGTCACATATTAATAAAGGAGTTATCGGATCAAGTTGTATCCACCTCTTTGGCTTAAATGTAGCAAACACTGGTTTAAATGAAAGAGATTGTCAACAACACGGTTATAACTATGACTTTGCGTATACAATTCCAGGAGATAAGGTTGGTTTAATGCCAGATAGTAACCCACTCTTCTTTAAGCTTATTTTTGAAAAGCCTACGGGAAGAATCTTAGGAGCGCAAGCAGTCGGCAAGGGTAGTGTGGATAAGAGAATCGATGTGATTGCGGCTATGATTAGTATGAACGCAACACTTGAAGACTTAAAGGAATTAGAACTATGCTATTCCCCATACTACTCAACAGCGAAGGATGTTGTGAACCACACAGCTCTTGTAGGACTAAACCTTCTACATGATAAGTTCAGACAGGTTCCAGTTTACAAGGTAAGAGAACTTGTAGAAAACAACGCATGCATTATTGACGTTCGTGAAGCAGATGAGTTTGAAAAGGGACACTTAATCAATGCAGTGAATATCCCAATGTCTCAATTCAGAGAGAGACTCAGTGAAATTCCTACAGATGTTCCTGTATACTTACACTGCCGTTCTTCACAACGTAGCTATAATGTAATCTGTGCATTACAGAAGCTTGGCTATACAAATGTTTACAATATTTCTGGTTCTTATCTAGGTATCAGTTTCTATGAATACTATAGAGATAAGGCAGAGGGCAGAAAGCCAATTGTGACAGAATATAACTTTGCGTAATCAATTACAAATTGTTGAAAAATGTTAAAGAATGGGGTTTCCTCATTCTTTTCAATATGCAAAATGATATAATCAAAAGCGCAGAGGTGCTAGCAACATGAATAAATTTTTATTAAAAATTATAACTGTGATGACCGTACTTACAAGTACGATTTCTACAGTTGTATACGCTGATGAAGAACAGACATCGAATGATAGTTCGACGGTACGTATTCTATTTACGCATGACTTACATGATCATATCGATTCCTATCGCGTGACGAATACAGAGACTGGTGAACCAGAAGTGATTGGTGGATATGCGGCACTAGCGGGGACGATTGCGGCCAATCGCAATGACCATACTGTATTAGTCGATGCAGGTGACTTCTCAATGGGTACATTCTATAACGCCTTATTTGAAAAGAGTGCACCTGATTTATCACTATTAGGAATGATGGGTTATGATGCGACAACACTTGGAAACCATGAGTTTGATTATGGTGTTGCCTCCCTTACAAAGATGATTGAAAATTCTACCAATACACCACCAATTCTCTGTAGTAACCTTACATTTGGTGAGGATGAAGAATCACAGGCGTTAAAGAAAGCCTGGGAAGATCATGGTGGTGCAGAATATAAAATCATTGAACGTGGTGGATATAAGATTGGCTTATTTGGTGTAATGGGTGAAGATAGTGTCTATTACACAGCTGCTGGCAACAATACTTTCCCTGATCGTATTGAAGCAGCCAAACATATGGTACAGAAGCTCAAAGAAGAAGGTGCACAAGTCATTGTATGTCTTTCTCATAGTGGTACTAATAAAGATGCTAGTAAGTCAGAAGATGAAATCCTTGCGGATAAAGTAGATGGTATTGATGTGATTGTCAGTGGTCATACACATACTGTATTAACAGAACCAATTCATAAGAATAAAACATGGATTGTGTCTGCGGGATGTTTTGGTAAGTATCTTGGCTTATTAGATATCAATGCTGAGACAAAAGAGAAGATTGATTATCAATTGATTCCTATTACGGCAGAAAGTCCAGTTGACCAAACAATTAACGCAAAGATTCAAGAGTATAAAGCAGACGTTAATGAAAATTACCTCAAGCAATATGGATATACAATGGACCAATCGATTGGGTATACAAACTTCCCACTAACGGATGTGTATGAAGATTATTCCGCCTTTACAGGAAACTCTATGGCAGACCTCATTACGGATGCCTATGTATATGCAAGCAAGTTAACAACCAAAGATACTTCATTTACGATAGGATTGACCGCAAAGGGAATTATTCGCTCTGGACTTGTGAAGGGTGATATCACAGTTGGGGAAGTATA
>CALEMV010000289.1 GCA_937910655.1 uncultured Solobacterium sp. | reverse complement strand
ACGCTGTACTTATCCAGTGGTTACCAGATTACAAGAAAAAAAGGTGAAGTCCACCCGCGTTTCCAGAACTTGATTTATCCAGTTGATTATGGATATATCAACGATACAAAGAGCTTTGGTAAAGATGGTGTATCGATTTATGCAGGTAGTGGGAATCGTTATGAGATTAGTGCATTGGTTGTTGCGGCAGACATTCTAATCAAGGAATTAGATGTAAAGGTACTTGTGGGTTGTACAGAGGAAGAAGTAGACCAAGTGTTACGTTTCCTTAATCAAACAAATTATCAAAAGACAGTACTAATCCGTAAGGGTAATGAATTACCTTCTTGGGCAGAAACAGATATTTAAAAAGCCGGTTCAAATGAATCGGCTTTACTCTTGGTATGGTTCGCCATTGAAGTTGATACAGAAGTCATCAGGACTACGTGTATCAATTAATTGTTTTGCGAGGTTAACAGCTTTGCCATATAATTCTGGAAATGACGCATGAATCTCTCTACTTAAGTCATAGCGAAGTGGATAAGATTTATGTTCTAAATTTAATACCTTAAAATCATTTTTGTTATACAATACCATGCCGGATAAAACGGGTGGTATTTTAATTTGTTTCTCTAATGCACATAATAAATCATACTTTAACTTCGTTGGATATAAGAACTTTGTATAACGAACAATCTCTGTCGCAGATTCTGCACATAAACTAGGTTTAATCTTAAGATTGAATACATTTTGGAACATTCCTGCATACATTAATCCGAGTTTTGACTTAGATATTTTATCAATCTTCATATATCTGAATACATCATAGGATTGTTCACTTCTTCCACGTTGGTGTAACATCCATACGTCAATATTAGCTTCACTAATAACGTGAGCAGCACCTTCGTGTAATCCTGTTTGTATATGAGTATCTCTTGCGACTGCATTAATGAGTGGGTGCGCAGTTGAATCTAGGGCGTAGTGACATAAGAATCCGTAGAAGTAACTTCTAAGATCAGGATCATTTTCGCTATATTTATCAAAATAATCAATAAACTCATCGCATTTTTCATCATGCATTAAATCACCATATTTTTTAAGTGATCCTGGTAATAGGGAAGCTCTTGAGAAGAATAACATATCTGGGCCTTGAGAGCCTAGATAAAACATCCCTTTGTTAGTAATCATGCGTGCATGTTCTTCATCTATTGTACGAAGTACATCTTTCGCAAATTCAACGTGTGTAGTTGCAGCTGGCATAGTTTTCTACTTGAGGATAGTATCCTCAATCTCCTTCATTTTCTTTGCTAGACCATAAATCTTATGGCTTGGTAGGGAACATAAACCAACGCGAATACCGTGGTTTACTCTCACTGTATAAATATGATTCTCTAAGAATGCTTCATGAACTTTTTTGCATAAATCATTATCATAGATTTTTAATGTTACGAAGAAGCCTTCGCGGTATGGATAATGTGGTAGTTTAACTTCATGTGCTTCTGTTAAGAAGATAGAAGAGCGCTCTTTCATTAGATCGATATAAAATTGTTTTTCTTTGAGAAATTCTTCTCTATTTTCATTAACAACCCAACTGAAGTTTTCCATTGCGGCATTTGGAATATTAGACCAAGTAGCACGTGCTTTCTTTTCTAATACTGTCTTCATCTCAATAACGGATTCTTCCAGTTGTGCAAGAATCACTGCGGCTCCACAACGTAAGCCATACGAAGTCATTGTCTTTGAACAAGAAAAGCCAACAATCACCATGGCATTCTCACTGAGTCCATTCCAGATTTCCATATACTTACGAGATATATCCGCATTGTAAGCATAATCGATATATGCAATATCATCCAGTAAAACGATAGGGTGTGTCTTCGAGACTTCATTTACAAAGTCAATCACTTCTTTCCATTCCTCATGACTCATTGTATATCCAGTTGGATTTTCGCAAGGGTCATTGATGAGTAACAGAATACGTTCTTGTGTCTTCATTACTTCATGTACAGTTTCTTTAATGGAATCGATATTGAAGTGATTTTTATCATTGAAGAGTTCATACTCGGCAATTTTTAAATTGTTCTCTGTAGCCATCAAGCGATAACTACCCCAAGCAATATTTGGAATGATGACAGTCTCTCCTTCGTCTAATACAGAAGTAAAGGTAGAACTAACTGCACCAGAACCACCTGGTGTTGCGATAACGTTATGCGCAAGCTTTAGATTTGTACCTTGGGTTACCCATTCATACACATCTTTACGGAAATTAGGGTTTCCATCAAAACTTGCAGCGTAGGAAGCTTTGACACGGTGGTCGATTTTATCATAGTGATCAAATACTGACTTGAGTGCAACAAGGTTTCCGTCGTTATCACAAAGTGTACCAATCGTTGCGTCAATTACATTTTCTTCAC
>CALEMV010000288.1 GCA_937910655.1 uncultured Solobacterium sp. | reverse complement strand
GTTTCATCTGCGATGATATTTAAAATATCACTCATAGTCGAAAATTTCCTCCTCATTTCTATTTTTAAATATAACATACTTTTATCAATATGCATGTAGGATGCATTAAATTTTCGCAAAGACTATAACTGATATGCCAACATTCCATAAATATGAAATAATCGTTATAATATTTTCCATACAAAGGTGACCTTATGACTATATTTCAAGATATTTACAAGAGAATATATGCTTCTTGGTTAGGAAAAAATATTGGCATACGCTTAGGTGCCCCAATCGAATCATGGACTGGTCCTGAAGTGCGTAAATGTTATCAACCTATTACTGATTATCTAACGGATTATTCACAGTTTGCGGCTGACGATGATGCCAATGGTCCATTGTTTTTTGCAGATGTCATGAAGCATCATTCATTCAATCACGTAACTATACAAGATATGGCAAATAATCTACTAAATGTTGTTCCATATGAAAAAGGCTTCTTTTGGTGGGGAGGAAAAGGTATTTCAACAGAACATACCGCATGGTTAAATCTAATGAATCACATAGATGCTCCACTATCCGGTTCTTGTAAACAAAACTCAAAAGCTGTTTCCGAACAAATTGGGGGTCAGATCTTTAGTGATTGTTGGGGATACCTTGCATTAGATAAACCAGAAATTGCAAAAGATTTAGCAGAAAAAATGAGTAGTGTCACCCATGACCTTGATGGTATTGAGGGTGGTAAGTTTATAGCTGTATGTATTTCCCTTGCTTGGAATATTCATGATACAAGAGAACTAATTCAAACAGCACTACAGTACCTCAATCAAAGCTCTAACTACGCCCATTTAATTCAAGAAATGTTAGACTTTCACCTTCAATATCCTAAAGACCCTGCTAGATGCCTTGCATATATTGAAGACAAGCATAGCTACGATCACTACGAAGGACTCTGTCATATCCTACCGAATACCGCAATCATGCTGTATGGTATGTTATATGGTAAAAACAACTTCGATTTAACAATGCAACTGATTGCTGAAGCAGGTCGCGATACAGATTGTAATTTAGGAAATGTAGGTTCTATCATTGCAATGATGGTTGGACTAGAAAACATCAATGAAAAATGGATTAAACCAATGAATGATACCCTTTTATGTTCCTCCTCAATTGGTTCGAAGAATATTACAACAATTTCTAAATCTGCATATTATTTTGCTACATTAGCTTGTAAAATCCATGATATTCCATATCCTAATAAAACAGTTGGTACTCATATTACAGATTTTACTCTTCCTTATGCAATAAACGGCTTTCAGATAGAAACAAGTCGCTACCATGCATGCAACTTACGTGTACAAGATGATCAATTAAAAATATGTTTAGATGATATCCTTTCAAATCAAGAGTTCAAAGTATATACGCATAGTTATTATCGTCCACAAGATGTATATGATTGCAGATATGAACCAGAATTTGCCGCAATCATAGAACCAAATGATATCATTCGCTGTAAATTAGATACCCCAGAACATCTCCCCCTTGAAATAGCTATCTATATCAAGGGTTATTCAGGGAAAATCTATCATAGCATTTTTACACAAGACTTGAATTTAGAGTATCAACCTACCATCAACGACATCCCTTATTTAGAATATGGATTAATCATACGTAGTCAAAATCGTATTCAGCGAAATTATTTCGCTGTAAATCAGTTTGAAATCATAAAACAACCATCTTACCAAATTGATTTTTCAACATTAGCTATTGAAGATTGGGGATATGACATCGGATTGAAACAACATCACGGAATCTCTGGAATTCGTATTCATCGTGGAACAGCAACCATTGAAGAAAAACGATTCTTATTAGATGCTCATAGCGAATTCAACTTCAGCGGTCCAGATGTTTCAATCCATCATATTTCGCTTGAATGGATGCCACAAGATAACATTCATCTTCACATGTGTTACCAATGGCATGGCTGCTATGACTATCAATCTGTTGAAATTGATCATCATAATGTTTATTTAACCAGAAATCAAAATCGTAATGT
>CALEMV010000287.1 GCA_937910655.1 uncultured Solobacterium sp. | reverse complement strand
GGTTTAGGATCCACTGGCTTTTCTCCTGGCTTAGAAGGTTCTACTGGCTGAATTGGTTTCTCTGGTTCAGGTGTAGGTGTTGGCTTAGAAGGTTCAGGTGTAGGTGTTGGTTTTGGCTCTGGCTTAACAGGATCTACAGGTTTAACTGGATCTGCTGGATTAACTGGTTTTGCAGGATCAGGTGTTACAACAGGCTTTGATGGCTCTGGTGTAGGAGTTGGCTTAGGTTCTGGTGTAGGAGTAGGTTTAACAGGTTCTGAAGGATTAGCATCTTCAACCTTGTCAAACTTCGCATACACGATCGTATCAGCCTTGATTGGCTTACTCCAGTCATATTCCTTTGTCATCTCTTTATCTTCGAAATAGCCAATGAACTTGTATCCCTTTGGAGCTGAAGTGTCAGTTGGCTTCTTAACAGTAGCCCCACTATTTACTTCTAATTTATCAAATTCAACATCATCAATGTTTGCTTTGATTTCGAAGCTGTACTTGGCAACTTCTTGCTTTGTAAACTTTGCATATACAGTTGTATTTTCTGTAATTGGCTTGCCCCATCCTGTATATGGTTGTGTCATTGCTTCATCCTTGAAGAAACCATCGAATGTAAAGCCTTCTGGAGCATTTACTGTTGGTTCCTTGATGGATGTACCACTAGCCACTTTTGCAGAAGAGAACTTTGCTTCTTCAACATTTGACTTGATAATGAAGTCATATTGAGCCTTATCTTCTCCAGTGGATGGAATTTCTGTTTTAGAATACTTAGCATATACGACTGTATCCTTTTGCACTGGTCTACTCCAATCGTATGGTTGTGTCATCTCACGATCGGAGAAGAAGCCATCGAATGTGTATCCTGCTGGTGTTTTGATTTCTGGCTGTCTGATCATTGTTCCGTATGCAATGGTCTTCTGTGGCTCAGTTCTTACGGCGTCAATATTAGCTGAGATGTAGAATGTTACGTCATGCTTTGCATAATTTACGTATACAGTTGTATTTTCTGTAATTGGAGTATTCCAATCAAATGGTTGTGTCATTGCTTCGTCTTTATAGTAGCCTTCTACATTATAAGGACCATCTGTAATATGAGGCTGCTTTAATGTTGAGCCATTCTTAACAATAATAGTATCTTCATTTGAATTTTTACCAGAATCGAGCTTTCTGACCTTTCCTTCTCTTGCTTCTACAAATGTTACAGAGCTTGTATTTGCACGAGAAGCACTTGTATCAAATTTCTTTAAATATACTGTTCTGTTTTCGTATAATGATGCTCCCCAGTCTAAATATGGTGTTGTCATTTCTCTGTCTTCGAAATAACCACCTGCACCATCAGAAGACATCTTGACGCTCTGTCCTGGATCGAAATAATTTTTTTGACTTCTTGTCTTTTCTGGGATTTCGTTTCCGTTAGCGTCAACTGTAATATTAACAGTCTCAATGTAGACCTTCTTAGATGGGAAGACATTATATCTAGCGTAGAATGTCACATCCTTTGTTACTGGTTGATCAAGGTCCTGTTGATATGCAGGTGTCTTCATTTCTGGATCCTTATACAAACCCACATACTCATACATACCATCTTCCAGTGAGATCTTTGCCTCTGGCAACTTCAACTTGCCATTTTCTTCAATCTCTACAGTGTCATACTTAACCTTATCAGTATTAGAAATAACTTTTACAGTATACTTCTTTACTTTAGGCTTTTCTGGTGTTGTAGGTGTTGTAGGACTTGTTGGAGTCGCTGGTGTTGCTGTTGTAGTATTTCCTCCCGTTGCTTCTTCAGCTATTACGACTGTCTGTGCAAGTGGAGATGCTACAGTTAATGCACTCGCTCCTAAGAGTATAGTGCGAAAAATCTTCTTCTTTGCGTTTTTCAAAATTAATTTCTCCTTTTTCCCGCTTTTGCGTTCAATGTTTATTATGCTATTTTTTCGCTTAGTTTCAACAAAAAACTAGAATTTCCCTAGTTCTTTTTCTTATTTAATGTGAACTACTCGGCAATAAATTACCGAGCTTCCTGCTTCAACTACCGTTGCATCT
>CALEMV010000286.1 GCA_937910655.1 uncultured Solobacterium sp. | reverse complement strand
AACATCCTGCCTACTCCAACCTAGCATATTCGGTATGTAAATCGTATTGGCGTTGGTTACTAGGAATACCTTTTGTCCAGTTGTGACAGATTGTCCAACCTGTGGATATTGACGGATGACTGTGCTTCCATCACCTAGGTTATATAGATCTGTACCATACGAATCCATCACATTCTGTACATGACTTAGACTATGGTTGATCAATGAAGGCATCTCATAAACAGATACTGTTTCTGCTGTCGTTTCTTGTGGTGTTGCGACTTGTTGTGCAAATCCATACTGCATCGCAATACGACGTAATAAGTTTACCTGTGGTTGTTGATTCACTGGTACACTCGAATCAATTTGGTATGCATAATAAACCAAGATTTGTGGATTATCTGCTGGTAAAGCACCCATAAAGGAATAAATATACTTACCAGATTGATAGCTACCACCTACCGCAAGTTCAGTTGTACCTGTCTTACCCATGATAGTACATTCAGGAATACGATAGCCACGACCAGTACCTTTTTCATCATTTACAACGCGATAGAGAATACTCTGTAGTTGTTTTGCGGTATCACTCGTGATTGGATGGCCTACAACTGTCTTATTTGCTTTATAGATATACTTCGAATTATCATAACCATCACGAATCGAATCAACGAAATATGGTTTTACCATTGTGCCATCAGAGAATACAGCACTATATGCCTGCATTAGCTGTAACATTGTTACTGTAGAACCCTGTCCAAAGGATAAGGATAGTTTATCCGACGGATAGGTAAAGTTTAGTGTACCACTCGCTTCTGGTAACCCATCTGTATCTACATCATTAAAGAAGCCAAACTTTCTTAAATACTCTAAGTTTATATCTGGTGTAATCACTTCATTTTGAATTGTACCTGCAACAGAGTTGAGTGAGTATACAAGTCCTGTATCAAAATCAACAGAACCATATTGATAACGATATGCGTTATACACACAACCTAAGCTATTATCTGCAGTAGCACGGATAGGATTATTTTGACTATCCGTACCATAACAATAGGAGTTACCATTTGTTAATTCAGATCCATTGTACTTACCTTCATTGATAGCCGCAGCCCAGGTAAATGTCTTTAAAGTAGAACCTGGTTCATAAGGAATCTGTGCACCAGTATTTGTATAATCAGAAATCTCACGAGTATTTGGGTCAAAAGAGTTGGATTGTCCCCAAGCTAAAATCTTGCCGGTCTTAATCTCCATGACACCACCCCAAACGTTATCTGCACCAAATTGGTTTTGGGTCATACTCATCGATTGTTCAAGCGTCTGTTGAATGGATGTATCTAGTGTTAGATAGACATCATCGCCATTGATAGCACTGACAACTTCATCCTTCATACCAGGTAAACGATAACCATCTTTATCTGTCTGGTATGTACGTGAACCATTCGTACCAGATAGATACGAGTTAAGATATAATTCTAATCCCATTTGTCCAGTGGTAATACCATTATCATCCTGTTGGGCAAATCCTACTAGGTTAGATGCGAATTGTCCATTTGGATAAATACGTTTAATTGAATCGGTAAATTCAATACCAGGTAAATGATAGGATTCAATCAGTTCCTTTGTTGCTTGTGACAAACGACGTCCACCAATTCCTAACTCAGTCTGGTAAATATCCTGAGAGAAGTATCCCATAATTTTGTCATAATCAATTTTTAGAATTTCAGAAAGTACCTTTGCGGTACCCTCTTTATCTTTTACATATGCAATCTGTCCTTCAATGGATTGACGAGCAGATGATAATACACAAACGATATCGTAAGTACGATTATCCTGTGCGATTACTTGACCGTTACGGTCATATATAAATCCGCGTAATGCCAAACTTGTCTCAGTAACTGTATTGGCAGAATCAGCGTATATACTCAAATCTGTACCAGAACGTAAATGTACCTTCCCAATGGTTACGAAAAAAACATTAGAAGCAATCAGCATCATTGCTGCTAATGTCACAATCAATATTCGACGTACTTCGTTACGGTATTTCTTTCTTTTTGCCATTCTATTCTCCAGTTGTCTTGCTAGATCCACCTGTGATAGTGACAATATTCTCCTGTTTCTTACTTAGACCGTTACTTGCCGCAATTTCATCAACGCGGCTATTTGATCCTAAGTTCAAGATTTCTACCTTGAGTGCATCATTCTGCGTACGTAATGTTACGATATCAGCTTCCATTTGTTGTGTTTGAGCACTTAAGGCATTGTTGTAAGTTCTTAAGAATATGGAACTAGCCAAATAAAGTGTAGCAGAAATCATGAACATCCATATAGAAAAATTTAAAAATGCAGTATTTTTTTTCTGTTTTTTTCTTTTAACAATCTTGGCCATATCCCCTATTCTCCTTTTTTCTCTATTACTCGTAACTTTGCACTGTGAGAGCGATGATTATCTTCTAGCTCTTCATTAGTAGCTGTGATTGGCTTTTTTGTGATTAAGTTATAATCTGCTTGTTTGATATCTGATGCCTTAATTGGAATACGTGGGTCAATGTAAGGTACTGATGAATATTCTTTGAATACACTTTTGACCATACGATCTTCCAAGGAATGGAATGTAATAATCGCACATCTACCATGTGGTTTTAATAAACTCAACGCTTCTTCCAACCCTTTTTGTAGAGCTCCAAGTTCATCGTTTACTTCGATGCGTAATGCTTGGAACGTTTGTTTAGCTGGGTGTCCTTTTTGACGTAACACCTTGTCAGGCAATGCTGACTTGATGACATCCACCAATTGGAATGTTGTCTCAATTGGTCGGATTGCTCTTTGCTTTTCAATTGCTCTTGCAATTGGCTTTGTAAATTTCTCTTCTCCATACTCTCGCAAGATACGACAGAGTTCTTCGAAGGAATATGTATTCACGATTTGGTATGCATCTAATTCTTGTTCCTGGTTCATACGCATATCTAAACGTGCATCATATCGATAACTAAATCCTCTAGTAGGATCATCGAACTGTGGGGAGCTAACTCCTAAATCCATCATGATTCCATCCACTTCATGAATTCCTCTTTTTGCAAGTTCTTCCTTCATGGAGCGAAAGTCGTTGTGAATCATCGTAATATAGGGCAACACATCTTTTAGGTTCTCTGTAGATTCCGCAATCGCTTGACTATCTTTATCAAATGCATATAGATGACCACTCTTTAATTTGGAAATTAGATAACCAGAATGCCCACCACGGCCTAATGTTCCATCTACGTAAATGCCATCTTCTTTTACATTGAGTGAATCTACTGTTTCTTTTAATAAGACTGATGTGTGCTTCATGCTTGTAGTAGCTCCGTTAAGTCTTCCGCAAAGTCTTCTAATTCACCCATAGATTCTTCGTTGTATTGTTCAAACACTTTCTCTGGCCAAATTTCGAAGTGATCAGAAGCACCTACAATCACGCAAGATTTTTCAAATCCACGATCAGAAATCTGAAACTGTGGTAGTAAGATTCTTCCTTGGTTATCTACACCACACTCATCTGCCTTGCCTAAGATACTACGTACAAAGGCACGGGCTTTTTTATTTGTGATTGGTAACTTATTTAGTTTTGACACCAACTCGTTCCATTCATTTTCCACAAATGCAGCTAAGCATCCATCCATCCACTCAGTTACGTAAATCTTTGTCGTCAACTGGTCTCTGTATTTTGACGGAATAATCAGTCTGTTTTTCGAATCTAGGTTGTGTCTGTATTCACCTGTGAACATCACCATCTGAATATTCCCTCCACTTTGCTCCATTTCCTACCACTATTCTACCACTTTGTTATTATTATACAAGATAAAAAATATAAAAAAACTGCAACTCTAATCTTATAGTTAAGATTTTTAGTTGCAGTTTATTTTAATTTAAATCAAAATCTTATTCCCACTCAATAGTTGCAGGTGGTTTAGATGAAATGTCATAAGTC
>CALEMV010000285.1 GCA_937910655.1 uncultured Solobacterium sp. | reverse complement strand
TTACAACGCACTCAAAACAAATGGAAAAGTTACACGTGGTGCATTAGGTGTTGTGATGCGTAATATTTCAAGTATGCTTGCATATGAAAAGAGTGCACAGGGCATTAACATTGATATGAAGACTGGTGTATATGTTCAAACAGTTGTCGAGAAGAAAGATGCGGGAGATACTCTTCAGGTTGGAGATATTATCACTATGATTGATGGAATTGAAATGACTTCGTATCAAGATGTGCTTGCGAGAATGTACATGCATTCAGCTGGTGATACTGTAAATGTATCCATCATCCGTGGTGGTGAAAGTAAGCAGATTGGTGTGGTTTTACAATGATTAAGATTATTGCTTGCGGCAAAGTAAAAGAGAAGTGGATGAAGGATGGCATCGCAGAGTATGTAAAACGTATCCGTCCTTACGATAAGATTGATGTTATTGAAGTACATGATGAGAAAGCACCAGAGACAAATTCCGCTGCTGAAAATGAACAAATAAAGGTTATAGAAGGGCAGCGGATATTAAAAAATATCCGTGATGATGAATATCTGATTTTACTAGATCTTGCGGGTGTGGATATCGATTCTATCACGCTAGCGAATAAAATACAGGATTGTTATAATCGTGCTAGAAGTAAGATTACATTTGTGATTGGTGGCTCTTTAGGGTTAAGCAATGAATTAATTCAGCGTGCTGACTTCCGTTGGCGTATCTCTAAGGTTACCTTTCCACATCAACTTTGTAGAATACTAGTAGTAGAACAAATCTATCGTAGTTTTCGCATTCTACATAACGAGCCATATCATAAGTAAATTTCTAAGATAGAAATATTGTATCGAATTGCAACTTCTATATATGTAACCGCTTGTATCTGAAACAAGTATGTTATAAAATACAGATATAGTAAGTAAAAATGATCAGGAGGATAAACCAATGAAAGAGATTACTGTTACAGTTGTTGACCCAGTAGGATTACATGCACGTCCTGCTACAGTTGCTGTAAATGCTGCAAGCAAGTTTAAGAGTGAAGTAAAGGTATCCTATAAGGGACGTACAGTGAATATGAAGTCCATTATGGGTGTTATGTCACTTGGTATTCCAACACAGTCCGAAATTACAATTTCCTGTGAAGGTGACGACGAAGACTCAGCTGTTAAGACAATTGAAGATGTTCTTCGCGCTCAAAAAGTTATTGCTTAATAGATAACAATAAGGGGAGAAAGATGTTTTTACATCTTTCTTTTTTTCTTATGTTAAAATAGGAATAAGGAGCTGAAAATTATGTATTTAAATGAATATAAACGTTGGCTATCTGCAAACTTAATCGACTTTGATTTACATGCAGAGTTAGCTAGTATTGAAAATGATGAAGAAGCAATCAAGGAAAGATTCGCAGTATCCCTGAAGTTTGGTACAGCTGGTTTAAGAGGTACTCTTGGTGCTGGTACAAACCGTATGAATATCTGGGTTGTTCGTCAGGCTACACAGGGTGTTGCTGATTGGGTTAAAACACAGGGTGGAACACAAACTGTTGCGATTAGTTATGACAGCCGTTTAAAGGGTTGGACATTTGCGAAGGATGCGGCTGCTGTATTAGCAGCTAACGGTATTAACGTTCGTCTTTATGATGAACTAATGCCTGTACCTGCCTTAAGTTTTGCGACAAGATACTATCACTGTAATGCAGGTATTATGATTACTGCATCCCACAACCCTGCAAAATATAACGGTTTTAAGGCGTATGGACCAGATGGTTGTCAGATGACAGATGATGCGGCTGCGATTGTATACGATCAGATTCAGAAGACAGACGTACTAACAGGTGCGAAATATATCTCCTTTGCGGAGGGTGTAGAGAAAGGTCTTATCCAGTTTGTTGGTGATGATTGCAAGGAAGCACTTTATCAAGCAACAGAAGCTAGACAGGTTCGTCCAGGTTTATGTAAGACTGCTGGTTTGAAACTTGTTTATTCCCCACTAAATGGTACGGGTCTTGTGCCTGTAACACGCGTTTTAAGTGATATAGGTATTACAGATATTACAATCGTTCCTGAGCAGGAATATCCAAATGGATACTTTACAACATGTTCATATCCAAACCCTGAAATTTATGAAGCATTAGAAAAGGGATTAGAACTTGCAAAGAAGGTAGGAGCAGACTTGATGCTTGCGACTGACCCGGATGCTGACCGTGTAGGTATTGCGATGAAGTGTCCGGATGGTTCTTATGAACTTGTCTCTGGTAATGAAATGGGTGTACTCTTATTAGATTACATTTGTGCAGGACGTATTGAAAAGGGCACAATGCCTAAGAATCCAGTCGCTGTGAAGTCAATTGTATCTACACCTCTAGCGGATTTAGTTGCGAAGCACTATGGTGTTGAATTACGTCATACATTAACAGGTTTCAAGTGGATTGGTGATCAGATTGCACAACTTGAAGCAAATGGTGAAGAAGAGCGTTTCATCTTTGGTTTTGAAGAAAGCTATGGTTACTTAGCTGGTTCTTATGTACGTGATAAGGATGCGGTTGTTGGTTCTATGTTAATCTGTGAGATGGCTGCGTACTACCGTAGTATTGGTTCCTCTATCAAGCAACGCTTGGAAGAAATCTATGCACAGTATGGACGTTTCCTTAACCAGGTAGATAGCTATGAGTTTGCAGGTCTTTCTGGCATGGACAAGATGGCTGGTATTATGAATACTCTACGTACAAATCCACCAGTAGAATTTGCTGGACGTAAGGTTGTATCTGTAACAGACTATAATAAGCCTGAAGAGACAGGATTACCTAAGGCAAATGTACTGATTTTCGGTTTAGAAGATGGTGCGACAGTAGTGGTTCGTCCTTCTGGTACAGAGCCTAAGATCAAGACATATTTTACAACTTTAGGTAAAGACTTGGCTGAAGCCCAGAAGGAAAAGGATGAGTTAGCAGCAGTACTTAAGCCTTTATTCTCCTAAGAATTAGAATATAGATAGATGCAGGTTGATATCTGCATCTTTTTTTCTACGTTAGTTTATACGTTTTTCGTTATCTATCTGTATTCATTCGATACTGTCAATGTTAAAATGAATGTAACGTAGTTACGGAGGATCACGTATGAATTTAGAACGTATCATTGAAGAGTTTCATCAGGGTCATTCCTTGAATGCATATGAGCTGTTTGGCGCCCACTTTGTGGACGAGGGAGTACGTTTCACAGTGTATGCGCCCCATGCGGAAAACGTATGGGTCGTTGGATCATTTACAAACTGGGATGAAAATCAAATCTTGATGGAGAGAATGAACTTTCAAGGTGTATGGACAATTACTGTACCATCTTTAAATGAGTGGGAAGTTTATAAGTATAAGATTCAAACTAGAACAGGAAATATTCTATATAAAGCTGACCCATTTGCTTTCTATAGTGAAACAAGACCAAATACTGCAAGTAAGCTTGTTGATTTAAGCAAGTTATCCTGGACGGATGAGAAGTGGTTGAATAACCGTAGTCTAAACTTTGATAAGCCAATGAATATTTATGAGTTATATGTTGGTGGATGGAAGCGTAATGGGGAACATCCATATTCGTATGATATGCTTGCGGATGAACTAATTCCATATATTAAAGAGAATGGTTATACACATATTGAACTAATGCCTCTTAGTGAGTATCCATTTGATGGATCATGGGGATATCAAGTCAGTGGTTACTATTCCTTAACAAGTCGTTATGGAAATCCTAAGGAGTTTAATCGCTTTGTGGACCGTTGCCATGCGGCAGGAATCGGTATCATTATTGACATGGTGCCTGTTCACTTTGTAAAGGATGACTTTGGATTACGTTACTTTGATGGAGAAGCGTTATATGAATATCCAAATGAATACGATGCGAATTCTGAATGGGGTACGATGAACTTTAATTTGTGGAATGAAGAAGTACGTTCGTTCTTGATGTCCTCTGC
>CALEMV010000284.1 GCA_937910655.1 uncultured Solobacterium sp. | reverse complement strand
AATAACTGATATTCTCCATTTGGAATGCCTGAATGAGTTCCTTAGCACCTGGCATGGCTTGTTTTTGTTGCATCAATGTTTCTAATTGTATGATATAGCCTTTACTTGTTAACATTTTCTTCCCTCGTGTGCTTATTGTATCACATAGATGTGGTATGATAATACACGCGAGGAAAACACATGAAACAAATACAAAAGATATTACTGATTTTGGGTATTATATTCGGTTTGATTCTATATCTATTGGTCGATGCATTCTTACTTTCACCAAGTAAGTTTACAGTGCGTTACCAGACACTGACATCGAATAAGATTCCACAAGATCTTAGTAACACTAAAATCTTATATGTATCTGATATCTACTATGGCAATCACATGAATCAAAGTCGTTTGCAAAAATTGGTGGATACCATCAATCGCATTGCCCCTGATGCAGTTGTATTTGGTGGAGACATCTACGCACCTAACGCAACAATCACAGCAGAGTCTGATGATGAAATAAAAACTGCACTAACTTCCATCAAAGCTCCACTTGGCAAGTTTGCAGTATTAGGTGATCAAGACTGTGCAACTGCAGATATCAAATCACATGTATTATCTATCTTACAAACCTCAAACTTTGAAGTGATTTCCAACAGTTCTGTATCGATGCATAATGGTTCATCAGGTTTTATTACATTAGTCGGACTTGAAAATGAATTAAACAGTACTCCAGATGTAAATACAGCTTATGCAAATGTAAGTAGTGATAACTATGTTATAACCGTATGCCATACCCCAGACACTGCATCACTAGTACCTCTTGATACAACAGATTACTTCTTAGCCGGTCATTCTTTAGGTGGTCAAGCATATTACCTCTTAGGAGCCTACTATGCACCTGAAAAGGCAGTCAATTATCTGCGTGGAAAACACTTAATTCAAAATTCATTTATGCTAGATATCACAAATGGTGTCGGTACAATCGGTGTTGATATGCGTTTCTTAAGTCCTGCTGAAGTTGTATGCTACACTCTAAAATCAACAGCACCCGCAACAGAAACAAATACAACGCCAGGAACATTCAATGATAATCCACAGGCAACACCAACTCCAACCCCCGAAACTACTCCAGAATCAACACCTGAACCAACAGTAGAACCAACCCCTACACCAGAGGCTACACCTACTCCAACCCCTACACCAGAGGCTGATCCTAGCGCTACACCAACACCTGTTCCAACCATAGCACCATAATTATCATAAACAACAAATCCACCGGTAGGTGGATTTTATCATATCTTATTCAATTGTCGGAAATGTACGACGATCATCCAAATAAACCGGTGCTTCAATCATGCATTCATGTTCTGTTGCAAACTGAAATTCAATTAGCACAGTTTTTGCAACTCCGCCAACATGGTCATAGGCAAACGTCACCCTTACCGGTAACATACCCACTCTACTAGCATATTGATATAACTCATTATATCTACTTGCACGATGTACAAGATAGAATGAACCATTCGACTTTAACAAATGTTTCACCGCCATAAATAGTTCGCTAAGTGGTAAATTTTCTTCATGCCGACCTGCTCTTTTATACTGATTTACATTCATCAAGTTTTGATTGGTTGTAGAAAAGTATGGTGGATTACATGCAATGACATCAAAGAGCTGATCTTTATAATCTTGAATCCTGCATGCATGTAATTGAGCATCTACTTTATAACGTTCTAAATTTTGTCTTGTTAGTTCAAATACTTCCGAAAATAAATCTACCCCTACCAGTTCTTTCGGTTTTCGTAATGATGCATACAGTAAGATAGCACCTGTATTACAACCAATCTCAAGAAAGCGATGTTGGTGTTTGATACGCAGAAATCGACCAAGTAGCTCTGTATCAGAGTTCATACGGTAGAATTCGTCCCCTTGATTGATAAGAAATTCTGTTCCGCCTAAATAATCAAGCTTCATGTGTTTCCCTTAGTTCAAACCAGAATGTTGAACCCTTTCCAACAATACTCGTAACACCATACTGTGCATCATGTGCATCTAAGATTGCTTTGACAATCGCTAAACCTAAACCTGTATTTAACTGATTTCGTGAGAAAGAACGCGATGTTTTATGATAACGATCCCATACGTATGGTAGTTCACTTTCAGGAATTCCTTCACCATCATCACGTATTTCAAAATGCATCGTTTCTTCATCAGGCTTACGATAAGCTTGTATCGTGATGTGTTGTCCTGCGGCAGTATGTTTTAAGGCATTGGTTAAGAAGTTTGTAATCACTTGTCCTATCTTAACTTCATCCGCATAGATATAGAGTGTACCTGGTAAACGTAGTTCTACAATCTGTCCACCTTGTGCGATAGACTTTTGATTTAATTCGATAATTTCACGAATCTTATCTGCCAAATCCATGTTTGTACGATTGAGTACATAGTTACCTGACTGCATTTTAGCAAGTTCACTCATATCATTGATGAGTCGCGTCATATAGTCTGTCTCTTTGATAATAACCCCTAAGTGTTTATCACGTTTGACTGGGTCATTTCCAGAAATATCTCGAATCATTTCTGCGTATGCACGAATGTCCGTCATTGGGGTACGAATATCATGTGATACATTCGCTAAAAGATCTCTTCGTAACTCATCAATTTTTGATAGTTGTCGATTTGCAGTATTTAAACTATTCGCAAGTTGCTGCAATTCTGTTAATGAACCACCATCAAAGTGTGCACTATAGTCTGCTTGTGATAGTTTCACCGCTTCTTGTTTCATGCGAATGATAGGATCAGTTACCAAACGCGAAATCATCAAAGCTACAAGTGAAGCTACGACAATTACAATAATTGTATAGAGTGCGTATTGTCGCGTAAAGAATGTTACAACACTATCAATTGGTTCTAATGCAGTATTGACAAACAAATAGTAATTTCCTAGATTTTCACGAATATGACGCGCATAGATAATCATCTCTTGTCCAGTCCTCTGGTTAGTCATATTAATACTCAGTTCACCATTTTGAAGTTTGCTATCAATCGATGAAAGGTCTAAAAGACCCTGAATCTCATCAGACTTAGGATCTTGTAAGGCACAACCTGCACCTAAACTATCTGCACTGTAAATTTGTGTTCCACTATCGTTATAAATAGCGATACATACGTTATTATTTACAGCTTCGCGAATCGCAGACTCAACACCATTGCCACTTGCATTATTTGTAATCAGTGTTTGTTGGATATGGTCTGCGACAGTACGTACTGCCGCAATCTTAGAATTACGATAATACGGACGAATCAAACCTGTTTGTAATAAAGCGATGAATAACGTAATACCGATGGACATCGTAAAGAACGCTAGCCACAAACGAAAGCGGATACCATGTGTATCAAGCTTCAAACTTATACCCCATTCCACGAACAGTTGTAATGAAGTCACGGTAAGGACCCAAGTTATGTCTTAGCATCTTGATATGTGTATCAACCGTGCGATCATCACCAAAATAATCATAATTCCATACTTCTACTAATAGAGTTTCTCGTGATAGCGCAACATTTGGATGTGTTGCAAGATATAGAAGCAAATCAATTTCCTTAGGTGTTAATGGAGCCTTTTCCCCATCTACTGTAACAACTCTACCAAGGACATCAATCTGTAGTCCCTTAAAAATCATCACATCGGAATTTGTTTGTGTCTTCTTCCCACGTTCTAAAACAACCTTAATACGTGCCATCAGTTCCTTGGGTGAGAATGGCTTTGTGACATAGTCATCTACACCTAGTTCAAACCCAAATAACTTATCATACTCTTCTTGACGAGCACTCAGCATAATCACTGGTACTTGATCGATACTCTTGATTTGTTTACAGGTAGAAAAACCATCTAATACTGGCATCATGACATCTAAGATTACACAATCAAAATGTGTATTCTTTACTTTCTCGATTGC
>CALEMV010000283.1 GCA_937910655.1 uncultured Solobacterium sp. | reverse complement strand
AAGCGACCAGCATTACATTGTTGGAAAGTAGAGTTTATCCATCCTAAAACAAAGAAGCAGATAAAGATAGAATGCAAATTACCAGATGATATGCAAAAGGTAGTTGATAAACTTCAAGAAAAATGATGACATTGTGAGATTTGTAATCAAAAATATTTAGGCATAGAATCAATGATAGAAGTGCGCAAAGGAGTATCTGTATGAAACAGGAAAATCTTGAAAAGATTATTGCGTTTCGCCATGTATTACATGAGCATCCAGAGTTGTCTAATCACGAAGTAATTACACGAAAATTAATTATAGAATTTATTGCAAAAAATATGTCTAGTTATCTCGTGTTTGATGAAGGAGATTGGTTGTATTGTATGAAGCCATATCAACCTACTAAGCAGACGATTGTATTACGTGCAGATCATGATGCGATAATGAATTCTTCAAATACACCATTTCATGGCTGTGGCCATGATGGTCATACTGCAATTTTACTTGGTGTAATGTTGGAAGAAGAGAATTTGGATAGTGAGTATAATGTTATTTATTTGTTCCAACCGGCTGAAGAAAATGGTAGTGGTGCAGCTATTTGTAAACCGTTATTCGAGAAATATCATGTGGATAAAATTTTTGGTTTGCATAACATGCCAAACCTAAAAAAGAATGTAATTTATTATCGACCAGAAACTGTTATGTGTGCATCTGTTGGTTATCGTATTTCTTTGACGGGAGTACAAAGTCATGCCTCTGAGCCAGAGAAGGGATTGAATCCAGCGTATGCTTTATCTGCATTTGTAAAGTCAATAGAGCCTCTTGCAAAACAAACAGGATTTAAGCCATTCACTTTTGAACAGTTTTCATTCAGTTCCCTTGCGATGATTACGGTGATTCATATGAATGTTGGTAGTTTAAACTTTGGAATCTCGCCAGCAAATGGGGAAATTTGTTTGACTTTACGGGCGGCTAAAGAAAATGAACTAGCTGTCTTAGAAGAATATGTTCGTGCTTACTTTGAGGGATTAAATGGAAAGTTTAAAGTAAGCATTGAAGAGTTTGACCGCTTTGATGAAAATTACGCAGATCCATCTCTAGTAGATAAAACTGTTAGAAAATTAAAGGCTGCGGATCTAGAGGTTGAAGAATTATCTGAACCAATTCGTGCCAGTGAAGATTTTGGCTATTATAAGAAGTTTGCACCATGTATGTTTGTCTTTGTTGGAATGGGAACATGTCCTTCTTTACATCATGATTCCTATGCTGTCTCTTATACACATCTCCGAGCCCACGAGACTAGGCATG
>CALEMV010000282.1 GCA_937910655.1 uncultured Solobacterium sp. | reverse complement strand
AAGCAATTCATATGAATAAAGTTCGTGCTACTCACAAGGTAAGTTTTGATACGATCGTCGAAACAATGAAGGAAACAGGAAATTGTATTCCGATGAGTTTGAAGGAAACATCTATCGGTGGATTGGCTAAATATTTTGATGAAAGCCAGTGCTAAAAATAAAAAGGTTGTACATCCATTGGAGCCAATCTATGATGAACAATCTAAGGTATTAATATTAGGTTCTTTTCCATCTGTAATCAGTAGAAAAGATATGATGTACTATGCAAATAAAACAAATCGATTTTGGTCTGTGATGGGGGCTTTATTTAAGGAAGAAATTACAGACCATGTATCTTTTTGTCACAGACATCATCTAGCAATTTGGGATGTTATTCATTCTTGTACGATAGAAGGTTCATCAGATTCTTCAATCAAGAATGTAATCCCAAATGATATTGCTGGATTGGTTAAAAAAACACATATTGAATTGATTGTTACTACTGGTAAGAAAGCTGCAGCTCTGTACGAACAATATATTCATTTGGATTTACCACATATTAGTTTGCCAAGTACTTCTGCAGCAAACGCAAAGATGAGTCTTGAGGAACTGATATACGAGTATCGAAAGATTAAGGAGGTATTATGAAAAAAGCTGAATTACTTGCACCAGCAGGAAATATGGCAGCCTTGATTGCGGCTGTACAAGCTGGATGTGATGCAGTTTATTTAGGACTTAATTCTTTTTCAGCTCGTGCCTTTGCAGATAACTTTTCAAGAGAGGAACTGATTGAAGCAGTACGATATTGTCATATTCGTGGTGTAAAAGTATATGTCACAATGAATACCATTCTTTACGAACCAGAGATTGAAGCAGCAAAAGATCAAATTCAATTCTTATATGACCATGATGTAGATGCTTTATTAATTCAAGATTTTGGACTATTTCATTATGTTCGTACATGTTTCCCTGATTTTGAAGTACATTGTTCAACCCAGATGCATATCCACAATATGTCTGGTATTGAGTATATGAAAACACAAGGTGTTAAACGTGTTGTATTAGCACGTGAGACACCAATCGAACTAGTAGAAAAAGCTTGTAAGAGCGGTATGGATATCGAAGTATTCGCATATGGTGCTATCTGTATTAGCTATAGTGGACAATGTCAGTTTAGTGTTGTCACCAAACAACGTAGTGCAAACCGTGGGATGTGTGCACAATGTTGCCGAATGAAATACTACAAGGAAGATGGTTCGGAATTTGAAGAAGGAGAATATATTCTTAGTCCAAAGGACTTGAATGTTATTGATCAATTACCAAAACTGTTAGGAGCAGGTGTTAGTAGTTTGAAGATTGAAGGACGTATGAAACGTCCGGAATATGTTTGGCTTATCACAAAGACTTTCCGTGAAGCTATCGATGCTTATTATCGTAACGAAACATATCGTGTAACAAAGAAACGTCAAGAAGAGTTAAAACTGATGTTTAATCGTGGTTTTTCAGAAGGCCATCTATTCCATGATGATGTTACGAAACGTATGAGCCAATATCGTCCGAATCATCAAGGGGTTGTAATTGGAGAAGTTGTGGATTTCTATAAAGGCAAAGTAAAAGTAAAACTTTCAAAACCACTATACCAGCATGATGGTTTACGTATTCTAAGCGAACCTGAAGATATTGGTTTAACTGCTGTTAAAATTTATGATCAAAAGAATCTCTTGGTGAATAGTGCAAATCCTGGACAGATTGTTACTCTAGAATGCAAAGAAGGAAGACCAAAGAGAGGACAAAAGTTGCATAAAACAACAGATACTAGACTGTTAGATGAAGTACAACATCACATTGAAGCGTTTAGTAGATTAGTTGATATTACAGTTTCCTACGAAGCAAGAATTGGAAAACCTTTAAAACTGATAGTTTCGGATGGTGAACATACAGTTATCCAAGAAAGCTTAGCGAATCTAGAACTAGCAAAAAATGCACCACTTACAAGAGAGAAGATTGAAGCAGCTCTTGCAAAAACCGGAGCATCTGCATACCGAATTATAGAATTTAAGGGTGAAATTGAGCATATCTTCTTGCCAGTTAGCGTGATAAACGAAACTCGTAGATTAGCATTAGAAAAATTAGATAATCTACGTGCTATTCAACATATAAGACTAGGCAAACAAGCATATCACTATCATACAGAGAATGTGTTTGACCAAAATTACAAGTATATTATTCAAACAAAGAAACCAAGAGTATTTGATTGTGAAAGTTACTTAAATGTAGTTGAGAATGATACAGTTACCCCTGTAATCCGTGAATCACAAGAAGGTAAGGCAACTCTTATCAATACAGTTGTTTCTCAAGTTGGAGATTTTAATAATAAGCTTGTGGATTGTATCGGGGGTATGACACTCAATGTTGTTAATTCTTATGCGATTGCATATGTATTATCGATTCCCGGTATAAAAGGAGTTATTCTTTCAGAGGAAATGAATGATTTACAAATCGAGAAAACACTAGATGCTTTTAAACAACGGTATGGTTTTCAACCACCGGCTTATAAGTTTGTTTATGGTAAACGTACACTCATGCATATCAAAGATCGTTTCACAAATCAACAAAATTTAAAGTTTATGAGTGATTTACATGGCAATCGTTATGAAATATCATATAATGCTAACGAAGTTTCAATCTTAGAATCGTCAGCCTTCAAAACTGACAATCCATTTTGTATGGGCAATTACTTGATTCTAGATGATGAAACGATCAACTTAAAATC
>CALEMV010000281.1 GCA_937910655.1 uncultured Solobacterium sp. | reverse complement strand
AGAGCGTTCATCTCGGCTTTAAAAAACCGAGTTTTCTCGCTCAATGTTCATAAATCACATCAGCATCATAATCTAAGTATCTACTACCTAAATCATCACCTACTGTAAGGTTAAATGTGCCAATCTTATTACCGATTTCTCCTTGTGTCATTTCAACGATTTCGCCTTGCTTTAAATTTTCGTCAATTTCAGCAATCGTATCGTAAGGAATTTCCTCATTGACAGTAGCAGTTATTTGCCAATAACCAGTTGCTCCTGTAACAGCCATATCACCTAGACCCATAATATCATGGGTAAAGCGTGAATCCTTTTCTTCGATCGGATAGTCAAATACGTATCTATTAGGGTATGCAGTCTTATCAAAACGTTCCCCACCATCATAATCAACTGGTAAAGTAACGTTATGTTCCGTAAACTCTGTACCATCATCTGTTACAAATGTTACCTGTTTTGCAAACATAAACTTGCCCATAGAATAATCTGGTCCATAAGGTTCAGCAGTTGACAAATCAAAGACTTCTAAATCTTGCCAATTTTTGATATGTACTGTTTCTCCTGCATGGTCTCCATCGCCTAATACAAAGTCGTAGTCTTTATCTAACTTGGTCTTTGTTGAACGACTTTCAAATATAGATGTGAAGTTGTTTCTTCCTGGGAATGTATAGTTACTATGACTTACGTTGTTTGCGAGTCATAAACTTGTTCTTTGTTGGATTAGTTGCTAAGAACTCTGCAAGTTTCTGACTCTCTTCTGGTGTCAGATCCGCCTGTGCGTGTGCCTTAACTGTATTACCGCACAATAATACAGATGACATTAGTAGCGACGCTCCAACGCCAGCCTTCTTTACTAGATTTTTCTTTTTGTTTTTCACTCTTTTTTCCTCTTTCTAAACAATGTATATATTGTTACATTTTTTGTGTATTTTCACAAGTAAAATACATTTAAGATTGTGAACTCTAAATGTATTTTAATTTTTTATTCTCGAAATCAGCTGGGAATGCATAACTTTCAATATTCCCATCGACACGAAGTTGGATCGTATTTCCCTTGTAACTTACAACCGTCCCAACTCTTCCATCTGCAAGTTGCACCTTTGTTCCTGCTAGTTTTTTGGTGATAGCTGGGGCGAATTTTTCTTTATAACGCTTTAGAGTTTGCAACATAAATTCAGATTCATTTCCGCAGCTTGTTATAAACAGATAATCTTTGGCTCTTGTCATCGCAACATAGAGAATTCTTCTTTCTTCTTCTTTTTCAGCTTTCTCTATCGCATTTTTACTTGGTAAAATTCCATCATTGACGCCGATCAAGAACACAACTTTCCATTCGCAGCCCTTAGAACGGTGCATCGTTGTAATGCACACACCTTCGCTATCATTCTTGTCATTTTTTTGGCGGATCATGTAAGTAACTCTATTTGCGTAATCCAACCATTTCCCGACTGTTTCATACTTTAAGGCATCGTTCTTCAGC
>CALEMV010000280.1 GCA_937910655.1 uncultured Solobacterium sp. | reverse complement strand
AACTGGAGTTAATTCCACTGATGATTGCATCGTATCATCTTGGTTGGAAGTATGGAGTTCTGTGTGGACTAGCTTCATTCTTACTAACAATTGTATTAGGCTTTCCAATGTATTTTGTTCAACCAATACAGATTCTATTAGACTACGTGCTACCAATCAGTATTGTTGGAATGGTTTCGCTCTTTAAGCCATTTGAACATGCAAGCAAACCCATTGTATTAACTGTGGTATCTTTAATTGGTTTATCTGCATGTGCTGCTGTATATTACTCTTACGGTATGAATTTAATGGCTCTAGTAGCTGGTATCGTATTAGCAGCATTGGTCATTGCATTAGGCTTATTCCTAACAAGCACAAAAGGTCATTTCGGTATTGTGATTGTAATGATCATCAAGTACTTATCTACAGTTATTTCCGGTGCGTATTTCTGGGCAGAGGGCACTGCAGCTGGAAGCTTACCGGCGTGGACATTCTCCCTGGGTTATAATCTTTGGTATAACTTAGTAACGATGATTGTCTGCTTATTGATGGTTCCGGTACTAATGAGCAGAATAAAAAAAGCAAATATCCAAGGAATGTAACAGATTGGCACAAGCCAGTCTGTTTTTTGGCTATAATAGAGGCGGAGGATTTGATATGACAAAATATATATTTCTAGATATTGATGGCACCTTATATAGTCCAACAACCAATGAAACACCTGAGAGTGCTTTACGTGCAATTCATAAAGCAAGACAGAATGGGCATAAAGTATTTTTATGTACAGGAAGAAGCTTAGCTGAGATTGTGACATATCTAGAATATGATATTGATGGTTATATCCTTGCGGCTGGTGCGAAAGTCTATGCTGACCGCAAATGTATCTATGATAGTCCAATTCCAAAAGAAGAATTACAGTATCTAAAAGATATGATTAATGGTATGAAACTAGGGTATGGCTTAGAAGGAAATGCAGGAGCTTATGGTAATAAGTTAGGATATGATTTTCAATTGAAATACTTTTCGTTACCAGATGCAAGTCATGAAGAGAAAGTACAGAATGCGATGACAAATTGTATCTATCCAGAAGAGGTAGCGCACGAGGATGATGAGATATACAAAATCTGTGTGTACAGCGAAGATGGTCACGAGTTTGATCAGTTAGAAGAAGTTCTGCATGATCACTACATCCTTACACATGTTATTGAAGATCCAACCAAGAAATTCTATGGTGCGGAGATAACAAACAAAGATATCAATAAGGCAACAGGTATTCAAAAGGTATTGGAACATTATCACGCAGATTGTAGTGATGCGATAGGCATTGGTGATAGTGGAAATGATATTCCGATGTTATCCTATTGTGGTGTATCTATTGCGATGGGAAATGGTGCAGAGAGTGTTAAGGCTATTGCAGACTATGTAACGAAGGATATTCTTGATGATGGCATTTACCATGCATTCAAACATTTTGGATTAATTGACTAAGGAAGAAAATAATCTATGAAGGTCGGTATCGTTGGAAATGGAATGATCGTTCCTATTGCAATCGAAGCGATGCAAAGAGGAGGGATTGCGGTTACTGCACTGTGGTGTCGTAATGAATTAAAGGGAAAATCAATTGTTGAAAAGTATCAGATTCTTAGTCAGTACAATGATTATCAAATCTTTTTAAGTGATAATTCATTTGATACAGTCTATATTGGTTTAACCAATGCATTACATTATCAATACGCAAAGGACGCAATTCTTGCGGGAAAGCATGTCATTGTGGAAAAACCATTTACTGTAACTGTAGCAGAAGCTAAAGAACTACAAGAACTAGCAATCAAACATGAATGCATGTTATTTGAAGCTATCCTTTCTCGATATAGTAAAAACTATGAACATCTAAAAGAAGAGCTAGCAAAGATTGGAAATATTAAACTGATACAAGCTAACTTTAGCAAGTATTCTAGTCGTTATGATGAATTTAGGAAGGGTATCATTACACCAACCTTTGACAAAGCACATGGTGGTGGATCCCTTATGGATTTAAATGTATATAACATCCATTTTGTTGTTGGTTTATTTGGTTTGCCAAAGAAGGTGCAGTATTATCCAAACCTAGCAGAAAATGGTGTAGATACATCAGGCATATTGATTATGGAGTATCCAGACTTTCAAGCGGTATGTACTGCCGCAAAAGATTCAACGTCTGATCCATTTGTGATAATTCAAGCAGAAGATGGCACAATCGTTTATCCTGAAAGACCGGGATATGTAAGATATGGAGAGCGATATGATCGACTGACAAATCTTACGGAAGAAATTGATGTTGTTGTAGAGGAAGATCCAATGAAAAATGAATTCTTATATATACAGGAAATCATTGACACAAAAAATACTGAACAGATGAATGCGTGGTTAGAAAAATCAACGATGACAGTAGCTGTTTTAGAACAAGCATTACAATCGATTTTACAGGGTTAGATATTCGTATCTAGCCCTTTGTTAATTTATTAACGCAATTCTTGCAAGAAGAAACACATGGGCGTATAATTCGGTTAGTTAATATAAACTAACTTTAGAAAGAGGGCAATGTGAGATACCGTATTAATCCGCTTGTTTTGATTTTCTATAATATATTGATTCCATGTATTTTAATGTTTGTACATGATAGATGGATTCCTTTGTATTTCTTTATCGTCAGTAGTTTATTTTTGCTTTACATGAAGAAATACAAAAGATTATGTAAAGCTATCGGTATTACAATTTTATTCTATTTAGGGCAACAGCTTTTGATGTTGAGTAGCATTGAAGTAGTGCAGTTTGTTTCGATGTTATTCATGATGATTGTTCGATTGATGCCAACATATATTGTGGCGCTTATCTTGATGTATGATTATCAACCATCTGAGGTAATTTCTGCTTTACAGAGTATTCATGTACCAAGAGCGTTCATTATAGCGTTAAGTATTACGTTACGATATATACCAACATTCTTTCGAGAATTACGATATATCAATGAATCGATGCGTCTGCGTGGGATTCGTTTTGAAACGAAAAGTATCGTAAAGAGTTTTGGATATTTTGTAGTTCCACAATTATTTCGTTGTTTGATTTTAGCAGATGAATTAACATCTGCAGGACTGTGCAAGGGAATTGATTGCATGGGAAGAAGGACGTCATATTACAATATTCGCTTTGGAATGAAGGATGCGCTTGTTACAGTTGCGATTTGCTTAGGACTAGTGGGAGAGATGTTATGGGTTCGTATGTCGTAGAGGGTAAGAACATTTCCTTCCAATATCAAGATAGTTCGGAAGGAATTCAAGATGTTCATTTTGCGCTACAGCCAGGTGAAATCATTTTGGTGACTGGTAATAGCGGTAGCGGTAAATCTACATTCCTGAAATGTCTCAATGGGCTGATTCCTCGTGTTGTCGAAGGAACACTGCAAGGGGAAATCTTACTCAATGATCAAAATACAAAGGATATGACGATGGCAGAGATTAGTCGTCATATTAGTTCTGTATTTCAAAATCCACGTAGTCAATTCTTTACAACGAATACAACCAGTGAACTTGTATTCAGTATGGAGAATTATGGTTGTAAGAATGATGTAATGGAAGCACAACTTCAACGAGTCACTACATTACTCAAAATTCAAAAGTTATTGAATCGTGATATCTTCCAGTTATCCGGAGGAGAGCGCCAAATGGTAGCGATAGCCTCCGCAATGATGTTGGGGCAAAAAATCATCTTGTTAGATGAACCATCTGCCAACCTTGATTATCACAATACGTATGTATTTAGAGCGTTGGTTGAGAAATTAAAACAAGAAGGGTATACCGTCTTGATTGCGGATCATCGCTTCTATTATCTAAGTGGATTAATCAGTCGTGTCTTTCTATTTGATGATGGTAAGATGCAAATCTTCAATAGTGAAGAGCTATTTAAAAAATCAAACTATGACACACGAAGCTTTGATTTATTTGCGATGGATATTCCGTTTCAAACACCCAGTGAAAAGAAAGAAAAAGTACTTTCACTAGTAGATATTTCATACAAAGATATCTTGCAAAACATATCATTAGATTTCTTTACCAACGAAGTCACTGCAATTGTTGGTACAAACGGAGTTGGCAAGACAACGCTAGCACGATTACTGTGTAAGAGTATTCCGTGCACGCATGGGGAAATAAATGGAAAGATGCCTTTCTATATTATGCAAGATGCGGATTATCAATTATTTGGTACATCCGTACAAGCGGAGCTTGAAATCGCAGATCATAAGATAAGTCAGAATGATATACGAGATGTGATGGATTATTTACAACTGACAAAATACGCAGATACGCATCCATTCTCTTTGAGTGGTGGACAGAAACAGCGTATACAAGTCGCACTAGGAATCCTGAGCAATCGTAAAGTTATCATTTTCGATGAACCAACCAGTGGATTAGATCTTATATCTATGCATAGAGTCGCAAAAGAAATTCAAGAGTTAAAAAAGAAAGCATGTGTCATCGTCATATCACATGATTACGAGTTTATTCGCTATATCAGTAATCGTGTTGTGTATTTAAAAGATAAAACTGTAAAAAAAGATATTTCGCTTGATGCGGAACATTTATCTGAATTCAATCAAATTTTTATAGAAATGAGGGATGAATCATGAATTTGAAGATGAAGGATTTTGTATTACTTGCTTTACTGACAGCGTTATATATCATTGTGTATTTTGTAGCAATGATGATAATTTCGCTTATGGGTCCATTTGGACATGCGATTAGTCCAGGTGTTTGTGGACTGTTATCTGGAGCAATCTTAATCTTTATCAGTCGTAAGATTGGTAAGATGTGGCAATTTACCCTGATGGAACTCATCATCATGGGCGTATTCGCTCTGATGGGAGCTGGTTATCTTCCTTGGTTTATTACATCAATGATAGGTGCAGTTTTAGCGGATATTATCGCATCTACATCAAATAAGCCAAGTGTGATAAAGGTTGCGATTGCGTCAGGTCTTATACATGTTGGAAATGCTTTAGGTGGTATTATTCCTGCATGTTTCTTTGCAGAACAGTATATGAATGAATGGATTGCAAGAGGTCAAAAACCAGATCAAATGTTAGAGATGGTCAAAGCAACACAAGGTGTAATGGGAATTCTTGGAACTGTTATTACATTCATTTTATCTGTTATTGGTGTATACATTGGCTATTCAATATTAAAGGGACACCTGAAGGAGAACTAAATGGAGATTGAAGAGAAAATAAAAGAAGATGTTAAGCGGTCGATAGAAACGAAGAAAAAGGATGCCATTAGTCCAAGTTTGGTCAATAAATGGCTGTTCTCCTTTGCTCCACAGTTACAAGGGAAAATGCGTATATCGATTATGCTTGCATGTTTCGGTGAAAGTTTAAAGTTTACATCTTATTTCTTTGCGGCATATGTCGCAACCGCAGTGATTACAAATCATATAGATTTACAAAAGATTTACTTATATGGGGGCTTAACACTGCTGGCTCTTGCGCTACAATGCACACTAACATGTTTATCTAGTGTAAAGAGTCATCGAATTTCGTTTGAGATTCTTAGAAGTATTCGTGAAAAATTAAGTGAGAAGTTAGAACGCGTTCCACTTGGGTATGTTACATCAACACCGATAGGATATTATAAAGCGCTAATCGTTGATCGAGTTGGCTCTTTGGAAGATTGGATTGCGCATGTCATGCCTGAGTTACCTTCTCGTTTATTACACCCAATTCTAGCAACCATCCTTCTATTCGTGGTGGATTATCGTTTAGGTCTAGCATGTTTTGTGAGTGTTCCATTTATTATTTTGGGATTTATTATCATGTATCATAACAGTGATGAGCGTATGTATACTTGGCTCAATTCAAATCAAGATTTAAATGCTAGAATCGTTGAATATGTAAATGGAATTCATGTCATTAAGACGTTTGGGCAGAGTAGACGTAGTTATCAAAAGTTTACAGATTCTGTTAATTACTACTTCTCCTCTACATTAGATTGGTGGAAACAAAGCTGGATTGCGATGGCTATATTATTTGCGTTTGTAAATTCACCAATTCTTGGAACGTTACCGGTTGGTTTATATTTGTACTCACAACAAATCATCAATATGTGGCAGCTGATGTTGGGCTTAATCCTACCGTTATCGATTATTCCAAATGCATTCCAAATCATGATGAGTATGGAAATCTACTCCTCAATTGAAACGGGGTTCCGCATGATTCGTAAAGTGCTTACGATGCCTGAGCTTGTAAGACCTAATCAGGAAGTGACGCTATCAGATCAATGTTATCGATTTGAAAATGTATCATTCTCATATGAAAAGGGTATTGAAGTATTACATGATATCAACTTTGAAGTAAAACCAAATTCTGTATTTGCGATTGTTGGAGAAAGTGGAAGCGGAAAGTCTACAATTGCCAAGTTAATGGCTGGGTTCTTTGATGCGGATGATGGAAGAATTTACTTTGGTGACCAAGATGTCAAAAGTATACCAACATCACAACTTATGAAACATGTAGCGTATGTTGCACAAGACAACTTCTTATTTGACACAAGTATCCGTGAGAATCTAAAGATTGCAAAAGCAGACGCAACGGATGAAGAGATTCAAGCGGCTTTGAAAGCAGCGAACTGCTTAGAACTAATTGAACGGTTGCCAGAAGGCTTAAACTCAAATGCGGGTGATTGTGGAAAGTTTCTCTCGGGTGGTGAAAGACAACGTATTACACTTGCTAGAGCGATGCTAGCGGATGCACAGTGCATCATACTAGATGAAGCTACTGCCTATGCAGATGTTGAAAATGAAGCGAAGATCCAAGAAGCGCTAAGCAGATTAATGAAGGATAAGACACTGATTGTTGTGGCTCATCGGCTGAATACAATTGTGGGTGCGGATCAAATTATGGTGTTAGGCCATGGCAAGATTGAAAGCATCGGTACCCACAAAGAATTAATACAGAATTCTTCTGCGTATCAAAAACTATGGCAAAGCTACAGTGGTAAGGAGGTGGTTGAATGAACTACTTTCGTAGATTATTTGAATTAGTTGGAAAAGATAAAGTGAAGTTTATCTTTGGCTTATTCTTTGCGTTCTTCAAGAACTTTAGTTTTATGTTTATCTTTGGTGCGTTGTATATTGCGTTCTTGAACATACATGCACTAACAGCTACGGTGATATGGAATTGCCTGATGATTATGATTGGTGGAATCTTATTCCACTTTGTATTCCGTTACCTCGAGGATATTCTTGTTTCGGCGGAAGGCTATGTCATGTTTAGAAATTTCCGCTTACAGGTAGGAGATGAATTAAAGAAAGCTCCATTAGGATATTTCGATGACGCAAAACTAGGAAATATTCAAGGTGCTATGACGACATCAATAAACGCACTTGAAAACTTTACCATGATGTTAGTCACTGGCGTGATTGCTGGATTTGGAATTTCCATCTTATTAACCATTGCAATGTTAAAGATGAATGTAACGTTAGGGTTATTCATGATTCCAGTGTTAGTGATACTTTCATTTACATTAGGCAAACTTTATAAAATCGCAATGCGAAATGTTCCTTTACAACATAAAGTTGAACAAGAGATGAATTTTGCGGTAATCGATATGATTCGTGGCATGTCTGTTTTAAGAACATATCCGATTAACGAAGATAATCCTGTTAAAAATATGATTCAAGAAAAGGCAAAAGACCTTTATGAAAAGAAAAAGGAAGTTGATGTTCGTTGCGAGGTAGAGTTTTCATGGCGTGCTAAAATTTATAGTTTTATCGTAAATGCCGCGAGTGTTATCTTAATCATTCTTACAGTTCATCTATACATGCATGATGAGATTAACTTCGCAAATTGTATGACTATGTTGGTGGGGTCTTACTTAATCTTCTTAGGCTTAGCTCCATTAAGTGATACAGCCTTCTTATACGCAAAGATTCCAGGTCAACAAAAGTACTTAGATGATGTATTCCAAATTCCTCAATTAGAGGAAGGTACGCAAACTACAATTAACAAACCTTTGGATATTCGCTTTGACCATGTGTGGTTTGGTTATCGTAAAGATACACCTGTGATAAAAGACCTCAGTTTTGAAATCAAACAAAATGAAAAGGTAGCTATTGTAGGACCTAGTGGATGCGGTAAGACGACAATTGTCAATCTTCTCTCACGATTCTGGGATGTAGATAAGGGAGCGATATATCTAGCAGGAAAGGATATTCGTGAGTATACAGTAGAGACATTGTTTAAACAGATGTCTGTCGTATTCCAGGATGTATATTTATTCAACGATACGATTATGAATAATATACGCTTCGCAAAACCAGAAGCGAGCGATCAAGAAATCTTTGACGTATGTAAAAAAGCACGTTGTGCAGAGTTTATATCAAAACTTCCACAGGGATATGAAACTGTTATAGGTGAAGGTGGTGCCAATCTCAGTGGTGGTGAAAAACAGCGCATCAGTATCGCTCGTGCATTGTTAAAGGATGCGCCAATCATTCTGCTAGATGAAGCTACGTCGAGCGTAGACCCAGAAAATGAGGCAGAAATTCTGGCTGCGATTGATGCACTGTGTAAAGGAAAGACAGTTATATCAATTGCACATCGCATTAGTACGGTAGAAAGTGTAGATCATATACTCGTCATTAACAATGGCTCTCTACAAGAAGAAGGGAAACATGAGGAACTGATTCAGAATGGTGGAATCTATGCTGGCTTTATCAAATCTCGTAGAGACGCAAAAGGTTGGAGAATCGAGAATTAAACTATGCATGAATGGTTGATCGTCGATAGGATTCAAATAATGATTGAAATTACATATCGATAAGAACTTCTGTTATAATCTATTTTGGGGTTAGACTATCATGTCTGACCCTTTGTTAATTTGTTAACTTAGTTCTTGCAAGGATAAATACATGGGCGTATAATTCAGTTAGTTTACTAAAACTAACCACGAAAATGATGGTCTGTACGTGCTTGCATGTCAATCGGATTATTGACTAACATTGTTGGAATTTCAAACAGAAACAGGGTGAAATTCACAAATAAAAAAATAATCTGATAATATCATTGGACGTACAAACCGCTTTCATTTAAAATGAAAAACGTTAGGTAGACGGAGGAGAAAACAATGCTAAATAATGAAAAATGGCAAGGCTTCCAGGGCAGAAACTGGAAGGAAGAATGCAATGTTCGCGACTTCATCCAAGCAAACTACAAACCATATGATGGTGATGAGAGTTTCTTGGCTGACGCAACAGATGCGACTAACAAGCTTTGGGGCAAGTTACAGGAATTGCAGAAGGCTGAACGTTCAAAGGGTGGCGTTCTAGATGAAGAGGCTGATGTAGTATCAGGCTTAACTGCGTATGGCCCTGGCTATATTGATGAATCCTTAAAGGATTTGGAAAAGGTTGTAGGTCTTCAGACAGACAAGCCTTTAAAGAGAGCGTTTATGCCTTATGGTGGTATTCGTATGGCAGAAGAAGCTTTATCTACATATGGCTATACACCAAATCCAGAATTACATAAGATCTTTACAGAGTATCACAAGACACATAACCAGGCAGTATTTGATGCGTATACACCAGAGATGAAGGCTGCTAGAAGTAGCCACGTTATCACTGGTTTACCAGATACTTATGGCCGTGGACGTATCGTTGGTGACTACCGTCGTGTAGCTTTATACGGTGTTGACCAATTGATTGCGTGGAAAGAAGAAGATAAGTTAAATTGCGGCGATGGCACAATGGTTGATGATGTCATCCGTCAAAGAGAAGAACTATCTGAACAGATTCGTGCATTAGAAGGCATGAAGAAGATGGCTGCTGTATATGGATATGATATTTCCGCTCCAGCATCTAACGCGAAGGAAGCAGTTCAGTGGTTATACTTCGGTTACTTAGCAGCTATCAAGACACAGAATGGTGCTGCGATGTCTGTAGGACGTATTTCTACATTCTTAGATATTTATATCGAAAGAGACTTAGAAGCAGGTACATTAACAGAAAGCGAAGCACAGGAATTAATTGACCATATCGTTATGAAGTTCCGTATGGTTAAGTTTGCTCGTATTCCTGCATATAATGAATTATTCTCTGGCGACCCAGTTTGGGCAACACTAGAAGTTGCAGGTATGGGTATGGATGGTCGCTCTATGGTTACAAAGAACGACTTCCGTTTCTTACATACATTAGAAAATATGGGTCCTTCACCAGAACCTAACTTAACAGTATTGTACTCATCCCGTTTACCAGAAAACTTCCGTAAGTATGCGGCTAAGATTTCTGTTACAACAAGTTCTATTCAGTATGAAAATGACGATGTAATGCGCCCTGAATGGGGAGATGATTACAGCATCTGCTGCTGCGTATCTGCTACACAGACAGGTAAGGAAATGCAGTTCTTCGGTGCTCGTGCAAACCTTGCAAAAGCACTTCTATACGCTATCAATGGTGGTGTAGATGAGAAGAGTTTCAAGCAAGTTGGACCAGCATATCGTCCAATTACTTCTGAATACTTAGACTACGCTGAAGTAGAAGCGAAGTATCTACAGATGTTGGATTGGTTAGCAGGTTTATATGTAAACATCTTGAACCTCATCCAATACATGCATGATAAGTATTACTATGAAGCAGCTGAAATGGCTTTAATTGATACAGATGTTAGAAGAACATTCGCTACTGGTATTGCTGGATTCAGCCATGTTATTGACTCACTATCCGCAATCAAGTATGCAAAGGTTAAGACAGTTCGTGATGAAAATGGATTGGTTGTTGACTATGAGATTGAGGGAGACTTCCCTAAGTATGGTAATGATGATGACCGTGCAGATGAAATCGGTGTATGGTTATTGAAGACATTCATCACAATGATCAAGAAGCACCACACATACCGTAACTCAGAAGCTACAACTTCAATTTTGACAATCACATCAAATGTTGTATACGGTAAGTACACAGGTAATATGCCAGATGGCCGTCGTGCATGGACACCATTAGCTCCAGGTGCTAACCCATCTTATGGTGCAGAGCAGAATGGATTACTTGCGTCACTAAACTCATTAACAAAACTTCCATATCACTGGGCATTAGATGGTATCTCTAATACACAGACAATGGATCCTAATGCATTAGGTCATAGCGATGTCGAAAGATCTAACAACCTTGTAAACGTATTAGATGGTTACTTTGACCAAGGTGCTCACCACCTCAACGTTAACGTCTTCGGTAAGGAGAAGCTCGTTGATGCGATGGAACATCCAGAGAAGCCAGAATACGCTAACTTCACAATCCGTGTTTCCGGATATGCAGTTAAGTTTATCTCTCTAACAAGAGAACAACAGTTGGACGTTATCGCAAGAACATTCCACGATCATATGTAATTGTTCTTGTGTAAAACAGGACTATAGTTTGGTAAAATGACTCTGTTATCTACAGAGTCATTTTTATCAAAAGATATAAAGGAGTGAGAATATGAAAGGACGCATACATTCATTTGAAACCTTCGGAGCAGTTGATGGACCTGGAGTACGATTTATCATATTTTTAAAAGGCTGCAATATGCGTTGTAAATATTGCCATAATCCAGATACTTGGGAGATGGCTGGAGGAGAACTCTATACCGCAGAAGAAGTATTACAGAAGGCGTTACGCTATAAAAACTACTGGGTCAACGGTGGTGGAATCACTGTATCTGGTGGAGAAGCTTTATTACAAATAGATTTCATGATTGAATTATTTGAACTAGCACATAAGCATGGTATCCACTGCACTTTAGATACAGCGGGCAATCCATTTACATATGAAGAGCCATTTTTCTCAAAGTTTGAACGTTTAATGAAAGTAACAGACTTGGTACTCTTCGACTTAAAAGAGATTGATGATAAAGTGCATCGATATCTAACAGGCGCATCCAACGAAAATATTCTAGAGTGTGCGAAGTATCTTTCCGATCATCATATTCCAATGTGGATTCGACATGTTCTGGTTCCAGGTATTACCGCAAATGAAGAGGATTTAAAGAAACTCAGAGAATTTATCGATACGTTAGATTCTGTTGAAAGAGTAGAAGTGTTACCATATCATGTATTGGGTATCTCGAAATACGAAAAGATGGGAATCAGTTATCCTCTAATGGATACACCGCAACCTACAAAAGAACAGATTGAAACTGCAGAAAGGATTTTGGGGGTGAAGAAATGAGTGATATTCTCGGCATTGAAAAGAAAAGAAATTTACGCGATCTAGGTGGTTATAAGACTCAAAATGGTAAACATGTTAAGAAAGGGTATTTCTTTCGTAGCAGTCGCTTAATGGACTTTGATCAAGCAGAACTTGAAATTTTGAATTCTTTAAATATTAAGAAGATTTATGATTTACGTTCAAAGGAAGAAGTGAAGGATGCACCAGATCCAGAGCTACAAGGTGCCGAATATATTCATTCATCCGCTGCATCACGTGCTGATGGAACAGAAGTAAATTTTTCGCCAGCTGCACTCATCGCAGAAAATGTCTATTCCAAAGAATGCAATGATGAATTTACACATAAGGTGTATGGTAACTTACCGTTCTCTTATGCATATAAGAGAATGTTTGAAGATATTGTGGCAGGCAATGTGCCAATCTTATTCCATTGTTCCGCAGGAAAAGATCGTACAGGAATTGCGGCAATCTTAATTCTACTAGCACTTGGTGTAGACGAAGAGACAGCGATGTATGACTACATGTTAACAAATGAATACCGCAAGGAATATATCGAACGTTTCAAGAAGGATTTCCCACTGACAAAATTAGATGGGGAACTTGCGGGTATGTTACTGGCGTACGAGGGAGTGACATATACCAACGCTGATTATTCGCTCAAGCGTATTAAAGAGAAGTATGAAAACTATGATGAATACTTTGAAAAAGAATACAATCTTGATAAAGACGCATTACAAAGACTAAGAGACTTATACACAGAATAAGCGGCAGAAATATCTGCCGTTTTCTATATGTTGTTTTGTATTATTTTTTGAAAGGTATATGATTAGATATGGAGAAATATAATGGAATTATCAAAGAAACAGAAAAATTTGATAGTGAAGATATTAAAGAATGGAATACCAATACTAGTATTGTTGTTTGTTCTGAACTTCTTTTATCAAGAGACAAGAAAATATGATTTTGTAGGGGTTTGGTTTCCGGATTATGAAGATGATATTACTATCCAGTTTAATCCAGATTATTCAGGTGTTTATTATGATGATCTTACAAAGATTGCCTTTCACTGGAAGAACCACGGTAACCAACTTGAGATGACAATGAATGATGAAACGAAAGTCTATCGATATACGATAGAAGGGAAAGATATCCACCTACAATCGGATGATGAATCCTTTATTCTATATAAATACGGAAATTAATTAGCAATCATTTAGTTATTGTGATAATAATAAAAAGCCTTCAAATAAAGGCTTTTTTTATATTGTAAATATAATTCTATAAAAATATATAAAAAAATTAGCACTTATGTATTGACAGTGCTAGAAATATGAGTATATTAGTATGTGTAAGGTGAAAGACCTTAGGAGGTATATGATATGAAATATATGACAACAAGAAAGAATGATTTATTCAATGATATGTTTGATGATGTGTTTAGAGCTCCAGTATTCACAGGAAATAATATTTTAAAGACAGATGTTCGTGAGAAAGACGGAAAGTACATCTTGGAAGTAGAAGTTCCTGGTTATAAGAAAGATGAAGTATCCATTAGCTTATTCAATGGTAATCTAACAATCAGTGCTACTCGTTCATCTACAGAAGAAGAGAAGGATGAAAAGGGCAAAGTATTACGTCAGGAGAGATTCAGTGGTAATACATCCCGTACATTCTATGTAGGTGATGCAATTAAGGATACAGATATCCACGCTTCATTCGATAATGGTATCTTAAAGATTGAATTACCAACAGAACAGAAGAAAGAAGAAGAAACAAAGAAATTTATCGAAATTCTATAACTGGAAGAAATTCCAGTTTTTTTGTGCAAAAGAAAAGCCATTGTGTATTGCAATGGCTTTTAAACTATCTATATGATTTTCTCTTTGAGAAGAGGTAACCGCTAGCGATAATGCCAACGAACATCATTCCAATGTAGAGATAGATATTTGTAGAATCGCTTGTCTTTGGTGTAGTAGGATTCTGTGGTCGCTCTGTGTTTGTGATGGTGAAGCCTGTTGTTTGATTGCCGGTGATTGTGGCGTCATAACCATTAACAGTATCTTCACTAATCGTGTATTGGATCTCTGTACCGCTTTGATCGTACTTACGTACATTAGTGAAACTAGCTGTCCAGTTATTTGTATCATCTAATGTTAGAGTTGTACCTGTATCTGTTCCGTTTGCGAATAAGTGAACCGTGATAGGACCAGCCTTTAGACCTACCCATGTCTTTGTGACAGAGATATTTGTTCGGATTGGTTTATCGGAGATGGTTTGTAACGCACCATCTGTAGCTGTTACTTGTAATGTGTACTCTGTGTTATTTAATTCATAGCCAGCAGGAGCGGTTGTCTCTTTGACTTTATAGGTACCTTGTACTAAAGCTTCGGAAGTAACTGTACCATCTGCGCCTGTTGTTAGATTAAATGTTGTACCATCTGGTTGTGTGACTGTAAATACTGCGTTAGCTAAAGTGATTGAGTTATCGTCTTCATCAACTTTTGTTAACTTGATTTTGTGTGCGAGGTCACCTGAACCAGAGCCTCCAGAGTAAGCTCTTGTGAAGTGTGCATCAAAATCATAAGTTTGACCATTAGATGTTAGTGTGAGGGTGTTATTTAAGTCTGTACCTTCTGTATATGTAGATTGATATGTGAGACGATACTGTTCCCCATTGATATTTCCAACATTAATTGTAAATGTTTGGTCGTTATCAGACATTGTTAGTTTTCCTGCTAAATTGACAGGTGTTGATGTTCCGGCAATATCATTACCATATTGATCCATCTGAACTGTAAATAAGCGAATTGTATTTGGTAAAATTCTTTCGTTAGAACCAACGATAGTATCGTGGATAATTGCATTTGGTAATATTGCTTGTCTATGGTTGATGCGAATTTCCCAGTTTGCGATATTTGGGTTGGTTGTATCATACCAAGCAAATTTATGTAACGTTTCATTATTTAAAATCTGTGGTCCATCAACATTGACGGAACCAGTTGAAGATGATGTATTAGGCTGTCCCGCATTAACAGTAATCGTGAATGAACTAGATTGATTAATAGGAACTCTTGTTAAATCAAATCTAGCAGATAGTTGAATATTACCATTAACATTGTAGCGATTATCAACCCAGTCAGTGAATACTACTTTTGCGGTTGCGCCAGTCGTACCTGGAGTAATATGTGCTCTTGCGATTACTGCTCCTGATCCATCCTGGTCATAGAGGTCAAAGTCGACAGGACTTGAGTCTGCTGAGAACATAACTGTATCAGGTAGATCGATTGTGAAGTAGTCACCTGCTTTTAATGTTGCTCCAGTTGTATTGGCTGCCCAATCTAAATTAAAGTAGAAGTTATCACTATAGTAGATATCTCCAACATTTGTTCTAGATAGGTTCATGAATCTAAAGTTGGTGATTGTCGTATCGACTTGTTTTGGACCATCTTCAGCGATGACTTTTGTCTTGGCCCAACCAATAAGAGCTGTTAGTGTCATAAAGAATGATAATAGTACAGCGAT
>CALEMV010000279.1 GCA_937910655.1 uncultured Solobacterium sp. | reverse complement strand
ATTGGTTTTCACCACGAGCAGCGGCGTATACATCATTTTCAACTGTGACTTTGACATGGAATTCATTTTCAAATATTTTCTTTACTTGCATGCCTGTATAACCTGGCATATTTTCATTTGCATAGTGGATAGAACCATCGTCGTTATTGACTTGTCCACAGGTGCTTATACCAATACCATCACATGGCATATATTGTTTGATGAATGCAATACAGCGGTCAATGACATCTTTTGCGCCTTGTTTGGCTCGTGTTGGCATTTCTGCTTCTTGGACAAGCACTTCATCTTCAAATATTCCAATCTTGATGTTTGTGCCACCAATATCTAGAGTAACAATCTTACGCATCGAGAGCCGCCTTAAACTTCTTTGTGATTTCGAGTGGTCTAGTAATTGCGGAACCTACAACAACAGCGTGCACACCAATATCCATCGCATGACGACACTGTTCAGGTGTAGAGATATTTCCTTCCGCAATAACAGGTTTACCACACTGTTCTACAAGTGTCTTAATCATTCTGTATGGAGGTAGGCTGCAGCCCTTTGTGTACTCTGTATAGCCTGCCATTGTTGTGCCAATTAAGTCAAAACCAATCTCTGCCGCATGCATGCCTTCTTCAATGTTGGAACAATCTGCCATGAATAATTGATCTGGATATTTTTCACGGACTGCCTTAAAGAAGGTATCTAGATCTAATTGTCCAGGGCGTGTACGCTTTGTGGCATCCATGGCGATGACTTCAACACCAATTTGGACTAATGCATCGACTTCTTTCATTGTTGGTGTAATGTATACATCTGGTGCATCTTCATAGTCGATTTTGATAATACCGATCACTGGTAAATCAACAGTCTTTTTAATCTCAATGATATCTTCTACGCTATTTGCACGGATTCCTTTAGAACCGCCTAAATATGCCGCATAAGCCATTCTGGACATGATGTAACTGCTATGTAATGGCTCGCTAGGTAATGCTTGGCAAGAGACAATCAATTGTCCCTTGATTGCGTCTAAAATTTGTTTATTTTTTTCGTTCATATGTTTTTACTCCTGGTAGTTTTATTGTATACACTTCAAAGAGTATTTGACAATCTGTTCTTTTTGGGGCATAACTAAAAACAAATACAAGGATGGAAAATTATGGAAACAAAAATTCAATATGGCTCAAGAGAGCTAAAAGTTTTAAAGACCTACGATACTGTCATTGTCGGTGGAGGTAGTGCAGGTAGTTCTGCAGGCTACACTTCAGCTAAGAAGGGCTTTTCAACTTTAATTATTGATAAGGCAATTCGTCTTGGTGGTAGTGCCACAAACGCACTTGTGACACCGATGATGCGCTCTTTTACAAATCATCATCAAAATTTCTATGATTTGGAAAATGAGATGAAGAAGTATGGCGAAACACGTGACCAACACGGAACTGCACAAAGATGGTTCTCGGCTGAAGCGATGGCAGATGCATGGGAAAGTCTTTATACAAGCTGTGGTGGTGAGTTACTTTATGATGCGTCTGTCTGTGATGTAATTTTAGAAGATCAAAAGATTAAGTATGTTATCGCAAATACGATTGAAGGCTTAGTTGCGATTGGTGGAAGACAGTTTGTGGATGCTAGTGGTGATGCGGTGCTATCACGCCTATCTGGTGTAGAAGTATTGTGTGGCGATGAAGAGGGAAATAATCAGATTACTTCGCTACGTTTTGAAGTAGGCGGTATTGATATTGAGAAATATCGTGAATATGTATTCTCGCTGAATGATACCTAC
>CALEMV010000278.1 GCA_937910655.1 uncultured Solobacterium sp. | reverse complement strand
CAACTACTACTTGGCAACCTACCGCCGAGAAACAACAAATCACATTTGACTTTGGTAAGAGTGAAAAATTCGATGCAATCTATACAATCTATGGGGAGGGTGATACAAATTCCAACCCTTCTGCTTACCAGATTGGAACCAATCAGATTCAAATCTATGCCTCGAATGATTTAAAGGATTGGACCCATATTGCAAGTTTAAATCAGGGAAATATTTACACTTATGCGATTGAACGAGGCAATTGGCAATATCGTTATATCAAACTCATCAATCCTAATGACAATAGTTCACTAACGGAAATTGGTTTCCGTAATGAAGATCATACTGGATTCTTACCTATTTCTATCTTGCGAGATAAGCAGAAGGATGGACCATATCCTGGTAGCTTACTTATTGATGAACAAGATAAATTAGTACTATCTCCTACCTATTATGACCAGGCGTACTTTGATGAAATCTATCACGTACGTAATGCATGGGAAATCGCAAATAGACAGTACATGTACGCAAATGTTCACCCATTACTTGGAACCAACATCATTGCCCTATCAATTCATTTATTTGGCATGAACCCATTAGCTTGGCGTTTGCCAGGAGCTATCGCTGGTGTATTCATGTTACCGGTATTGTACGGAATCTTAAAAATATTATTGAAACGAGATGATTTATCTTTAATTGGTTCATTCTTATTAGCAGCAGATTTCATGCACATGACGACATCTCGTATCGCCACCCTAGAACCATTTAGTATTCTATTCATATTATGTTCATTCTATTGGATGTTAAAGTACTGTATGTCTAGTTTTTATACCTTACCAATGCAAAAAGGAATTCTATATCTACTTGCATCTGGTATCTTTATGGGTTTATCAATTGCAGCTAAGTGGACTGGATGCTATGCAGCTGTAGGACTAGCAGTGATGCTATTTACAAACTGGATTCAACGATATCTTGAATATCAGAAGGATAAGCAAGCGCATTCTCAGTTCTTCCCGACACTGCTAAAGACAATGTTATTGTGCGTATTATTCTTCATCATTCTTCCAATTACAATCTACTGTATTTCTTATATCCCTGATCAGATTTTCCGCAATGAACCATGGTCTATCGCTAACGTTTGGAAACAAGCTCAACAAATGTATTTCTATCACGTGAATCTAAACGCGACACATCCATATCAAAGCACTTGGTTTCAATGGATATTTGATTTACGTCCAATGTGGTATTACGTTGGAAAAGTGGGAGATGTATTTCATACAATCTCTTGTTTCTCTAATCCATTACTAACATGGGCAGGTGTTCCAGCAATTCTCTATACAACATTCCGTGCAATATTTAAGAAAGATACAGTGGCTTGGTACATTATAGTTGGTTATTTTAGTGGTCTATTACCATGGATTATATACGTCCATCGTATCGTATTTGCATATCACTTCTATCCAACATCTCTATTTACCATCATTGCGATTGTTTACTGCATCTATCACCTTCAAGAGCGTAAATATCAATTTGTAGTACCAGTATATCTAGCACTCTATCTAGGATTGTTTATTCTATTCTTAC
>CALEMV010000277.1 GCA_937910655.1 uncultured Solobacterium sp. | reverse complement strand
CTACAATCTTAGTCATCTTCTTTAATATGCTCGTATGTCATCTGGTAAATCTTTTCGATATGTTCATCTGCCATGGAATAATAGACATTCTTACCGATCTTCTTTGTCTTTACTAGTTTTGTTTTCTTCAAAGAAGATAATTGATGACTGATAGCACTGGTACTCATCTGTAATAGTGCGGCTAAATCACCAACACAAAGTTCGCTGACAAAGAGCGCATTCATAATCTTGAGTCTGGTGCTATCACTAAACATATCAAAGATAAGACTCATATTATCAACATCCGCTTCACAAATCATATTTGCTTTACATTTCTCAACTGCTTCAGGATTTACTAATTTCATCACATCCTACTTTCTATAATTCTTTTTTGCTTGTTTGCCTGGTGCCAAAGAATTTAACCACTTCTCAATGCGATATTTCGCATAGACTTCTTGTTTTTCTACACTGCCATCCACTAGTGAAATAACGAGTTGGTCATAACTTGGATTCCATTCATAATGCCAAGATACCATATCTTCATAGTAGATGATGAAACACTCTCTTTTATCATGACGATTGTAAAGCACAATGTAGTCCTGATGAATTTCATATAGTTTACAATCCGGCAACATCAATAATGAGAATAACGACACCATGATGACCATGACTCCAATCACCTGCAAATAGGAACGTATCCATAAAAAACTGATACCAGCAACCATCGCAATCATTAAAAATGATGTTGGTTTTACATTGGAAACGTAAAAAGGAACGTCATCTTTCGGTAAATTTCTTACACGTATTTCTTTCGATCTCATAAAAACATTATAACACGCAGATGTTTCTCAGCGAATTAAAGTAATATTTGATATACTTTATAGCGGAAAAGAGGGAAATCATGAAACAACCAGTTACTTTTGAAATTACACATGTCTGTAAACAATCCGGTGCCCGTACGGGTATTTTACACACACCACACGGTGATGTGGAGACACCAATGTTTATGCCTGTTGGTACACAAGCAACCGTTAAATTCGTATCCCCAGAAGAACTAAAAGATATAGGTTCTGGTGTAGTGCTTGCTAATACCTATCATTTATGGCTAAGACCAGGTGAAGATATCGTTGACCAAGCTGGTGGAGTTCAGAAGTTCATGAACTACAAAGGTCCTATGTTAACAGATAGTGGAGGATTCCAAGTATTCTCCCTCGCAGATCAACGTAAGATTACAGAAGATGGTGTTACCTTCAAGAACACTCTTAACGGAGATACACTCTTCCTCTCCCCAGAAAAATCAATTCAAATTCAAAATAAGATTGGTGCAGACATCATTATGTCCTTTGATGAATGTATTCCTTACCCAGCAACTCGCCAATACGTTGAAAAGAGTACAGAGAGAACATTACGTTGGGCACTCCGTGGTAAACAAGCACATAGCCGCCCTGAAGAACAGGCACTCTTTGGCATTGTCCAAGGTGGTGACTACGAAGACCTTCGTAAATACTGTGCCGAAAAGCTAATTGAGATGGACTTTCCTGGATATGCGATCGGTGGTACATCCGTAGGTGAAGATAAAGAGACAATGTATCGTATGGTGAAGTGGGCATCGGATGCCTTACCATTTGATAAGCCAAGATACCTCATGGGTGTTGGTGCAGTCAATGACTTATTAGAGGCAGTTAGCCGCAATGTCGATATGTGCGATTGCGTATTACCAACTCGTATCGCAAGACATGGAACACTAATGACAAGTGAAGGAAGAATCTCTATCCGTAAGGCCATCTATAAGAATGACTTTACACCACTTGATCCAGAGTGTGATTGTTATACATGTCGTAACTACACAAAGGCTTACCTCAATCATCTGCAGCGTACAAACGAAGGATTTGGTACACGCCTCATGTCTATCCATAATTTACGTTTCTTAGTAAAGCTCATGGAAGATGCAAGAAAAGCTATCAAAGAAGACCGCTTTAATGACTTCAAAGAGGAAACTCTTGCAAAGATGAAATTTGACCATAGAGGATTTTAATATGAAATGGAAAACAAGTGATTTTGATTATAACTTACCTGAAGAACTGATTGCGCAAACCCCACTGCTTGATCGCACTTCTTCTCGTATGCTTGTCATTCATAATACAGAAAAGAAATATGAAGACAAACACTTCTACGATATTGTAGACTACCTGCATGCAGGTGATATTCTAGTGCGCAATAATACACGTGTTATCCCTGCTAGATTATTCGGCACAAAAGAAGAAACAGGTGCTCATGTTGAGTTACTTCTACTAAGACAACTTCCAGATGATATTTGGGAGTGTCTAGTTGGTAATGCGAAGGTAGTGAAACTTGGCACTATTGTTTCCTTCCACGATGGACGTTTACGTGCAGAATGTGTAGAAATTGGCGAAAAAGGTTTACGTAAGATGCGTATGATTTACGATGGTATCTTCAATGAAATCTTAGATGAATTAGGAAATGTACCATTACCACCATATATCAAAGAGAAGTTAAATGACCCAGAGCGCTACCAGACTGTCTATGCCAAGGTAAGAGGTTCTGCTGCAGCCCCAACAGCCGGTTTACACTTTACAGATGAAATCTTTATCAAGCTCAAAGAAAAAGGTGTTACAGTCGTTGATGTAACACTACATGTAGGTTTAGGTACTTTTAGACCAATGGATACAGAAGATGTCGAAGACCACGACATGCATAGTGAAGTTTACTACATGTCTAAGGAAGCTGCGGACACATTAAACGCTGCCAAGTCTAATGGTCAACGTATCTTTGCGATTGGCACGACATCTGTACGTACGCTTGAGTCCGTATGGAATCGATTTGGTAAGTTTGAGGAATGTTCTGGTGAGACAAAACTATTCATCTACCCAGGATATCAGTGGCATACGATCGATGGTATGTTAACAAACTTCCATCTTCCAAAGTCCACACTTATTATGATGATTGCGTCCTTTGCAGGATATGAATTTACTCTAGAAGCGTATCGCCATGCAGTAAAGGAGAAATACCGTTTCTTCTCCTTCGGCGATTGCATGTTAATCACCAATGAATGAAAAAGAAAAAGAAGCCTATATTGCCTATTTAAAGAATCGCAAATCTTCCACGAAGACAAACTATTATATAGAGTCCCTCAAGGAGATGAAAAACATCAAAGCTAGCACAAACAAAAAGCCAAAATTACTCTTACATGCATGTTGTATTGTATGCGCATGTTGGCCTTTGGAATTCCTTCATGAAGTTTTTGATGTAACGATTATGTATAATAACTCCAACATCTGGCCAGCCTCAGAATACGACATGCGTTTATCTGATATGAAACGGTATCTGGATGAAAGATGGCATGGAGAAATTAAAATGGTAATAGAGCCTTATAACTATGATGCTTTTGACCAAAAACTTTTGGCAAAAAGAAAAGATGATCCTGAAGGATGGCTACGTTGTTTCTCATGTTACACAGAGAGAATGAATGCAGCGTTTGCCTATGCAGACCAAAATGGCTATGACTACTTTACAACGGTCATGACCTTCTCACGTCAAAAAGATTCTCAGAAGCTCAATGAGATTGGCCGCTCATTACAGCAGAAATATTCATACACGAAGTATTTCTACTCTGATTTTAAAAAGGGAAATGGTCAACAACATTCTACAGAAATCTCTGATGCATATTGTCTATATCGTCAAGATTACTGTGGTTGTAAGTATTCCTATGATTCTCGTAAAAAAGATAAGTGCGACTCCTAAGAATCGCACTTTTTCATTACTTCTCTAATACGTCTAACTTTTCGTTTAAAAGTTCAATTAACTTTTCTTTTGTACGGATATTGTCCATTACTTCTGTATATGTACCAGACTTCTTATTGATAACAATATCGTTGTAGTAGTTACGGCCTAATGTTTCATAGTACTTAGATAGCTCACGTGAGTGATGTCCAATCTCGGCACGAATTTCAGCCTTTTGCTTTTCAACCTTTAACTTAGAAGTAAGACCTTCTGTACTTTCTGTTACAACCTTTGTAACGTTTGTTAGTAAATCGGAAATTGTTTTTCCTAAATCTTCGAATCCATTCTTGTTATTTTCTGACATGTCCTTAGTCCTTTCCGGCCCTTTCAATGAGGTCCCAAATAATAAATGCGATTTCTTCATTTGTAGCTTCGCCTTGGTCAATCAACTCTACAATACCACTGATTAAGATGTTTGCGTAATACTTCGTGTTGTCTAATGTTAACTCACCAAGTCGTACTCCTTCATCAAATAGTTTTGTTAAATCTGTGATTGCTTTATTCTTCGCTTCCAAGGTAGATCTAACACTTAGGTTAGAAAGATCTGCACCATCTTCGCCATTAAGTTTTTCATGTAATACATGGAAAGACTTCACTGAGTTATGAACGAACTGTTTTAAACGTTCTGTATAATCCTCTTTATTCATGCTTTCCTGCATCATGGCATTAAATGCTTCGTTGTATTTATTACTGATTGCTTCAATTACATCATCTTTTGATTTGAAGTAATAGTAGAATAGTCCTTTTGCTACATCCATCTCTTTTACAATGGAACTGATTGTTGTTTCTACAATGCCATTTTCTTTAAATAGCTTTTCTGCCGCATCTATAAACTCATTCTTTCGTTCTTCGTTATCTTTATTTTCAGGCATCTTTTATTACCTCCTACATCTACTATATCACTGACTGACTTTCAGTCAAGTACTTTGTGCTATACTTTGTCTATGAAATTAATTTGTCCAATTTGTAAAACAAAATTTAATCGTATTGCGCGTGAGCTCGTATGTGAAAATAACCATCACTTTGATTTCGCAAAGCAGGGTTATATCAACCTATATCGTTCAAATAAGCCACTCCATGGTGATAATAACGAGATGGTAAAAGCACGTACCGCTTTTCTAGAGAAAGGTGTTTACGCCTTCTTGAAGGAACATCTCGTCAATCTAAATACAAAGTTTCATCCAGAAGTATTTGTTGACCTAGGTTGTGGGGAAGGATATTACACTGATGGTTTTATTGCACAAGAAAAATATGGTTTCGACTTATCGAAAGATGCCCTAAAACACGCTTCGAAAAATGACAAGTCGACACAGTATGTTGTATCCTCTATCTTTCACCTTCCAATCGAAGATGAATCCTGTGATGTAGCAGTCACCTGCTTTGCACCTGCCGCAACTGAAGAATTACAACGTATCTTAAAACCAGGTGGTAAGTTTATTTTTGTTACCCCTGGGCCAAAACACTTATTTGAAATGAAAGCTGTTCTCTATGATACTCCATATGAAAATATCTTAGAGGATATCAATACAAACTTAACACTGATTCAAGATGAAATGATTGAAAATACCGCAACACTAGATCAAGAAACACTGAATCAATTATTTCAAATGACCCCATATGCATATAAAACATCCATTGAGGACAAGCAACGTTTATTAAAGATTCCAACATTAGATCTTACTTGTCAGTTCCGTATTCGTGTTTATGAAAAGACATCTATGTAACGAAACATGGATGTCTTTATTGATAGTCTCCTTCATGATCACTTAACAAAGTTGTATATTCTGACTCTTCATCTTGGGTACGATACTTTGTTCCATTAAAACAAAGCTCACGTATCACCTTTCTCATCCAAGCAGGTCTTCTGCGATATGCCATAAACATCTGTGCTTCCGTCTGTGTTGGAAATACGTCTTTGATCGGACCATATAAATTAACACCGGTTAGATAATCCATATCCACTTTAAAATACTCGGCGTATTTCATTATGATTTCGATGTCTGGACGAATTACACCATTTTCATACGCAGAAATTGATTGTGCTGAAACATTTAGAATATCTGCCATTTGTTTTTGTGTCATATGATGGTTGATGCGTAATTTTCTCATTTGGTATGTCATCAATCTCATAGAATCTTGTATTGTTTTTTTCATAACTTCAATATAGAAAATGAATACTGGTTTTCATACTGAACTACAGAAATTCTAGAGTATTATTTATATTCCATTATTAATAGAATGTCGCATTATAACTAGAATTATCTCCTATTGTCTTCACCATCCTATCTCAAGCTATTCCAATAAAACTGGAATCTTTATTTTTGATTTGAAATCATTCTCATTCAGTGTTACACTA
>CALEMV010000276.1 GCA_937910655.1 uncultured Solobacterium sp. | reverse complement strand
CCCCATTCATTTGCCTTCACTTCACCTCTTACCGCAGCTGCACGCTCTTCATTCTCACGAATTTTGAGTTGTAGTAACTTTGACTTCAACATATTCAAGCATGCTTCACGATTTTGAATCTGTGAACGCTGCGATTGGCAGAACACTGTAATTCCACTAGGAATATGTGTCATACGTACAGCAGAGTCTGTCTTATTGATGTGCTGACCACCAGCTCCAGAAGCTCGCATTGTGATAATATCTAAATCTTTATCATCAATTTCAATTTCAAGATCATCCTCAAATTCTGGCATGATTTCTACTGACGCAAAAGATGTGTGTCTTCTTGCGTTAGAGTCAAATGGTGAAATGCGAACCAAGCGATGCACACCACTTTCTGCTTTCAAGTAACCATACGCCATTGGACCTTGGATAAGAACAGAACAGGATTTCATACCTGCTTCTTCACCTTCTTGGTAATCCATTAGTTCAATCTTGAAGCCTTTTCTTTCAGCCCAACGCATATACATGCGATATAACATTGCGGCCCAGTCCATCGCTTCTGTTCCACCAGCACCTGGGTGAATTTCTAAAATGGCATTATGATCATCGTACGGCCCAGACAATAGAACTTGAATTTCAAACTCTTCAAACTTCTTCATTGTCTCAGTATATTCTTCACTAATTAGCTCATACATATCTTCATCAAAAGAAGATGATAGTTCACTGATACCTTCACTTAATTCCGCAAACGCATTCGTTAAAGAATGGTGGGTTTCGATTAGAGCTTTTAACTGATTACTCTCACGAATAATTTTCTGTGCCTTCTTCTGATCATTCCAGAAGTCAGCTTCTGCCATTAAGGCATTATTTTCTGCTAAGCGTTTCTCTTTCCCTTCTAAGTCAAAGAGAGTGGCCAAGCGACTCCAATTTTGCTTGGCACTGAGAAACACTCTGTCTCATCTCATACAATTCCATGATTATGCCTCCTGTTCAGGACCATCCACTACACGAATGTTCATGCAGAACGCCACAATTTCACGAGAAATTGTACGCATCATATCTTCAAATAAGTTGAATCCTTCTGTGACATATGCCTGTAGAGGATTACTTTGCGCATAAGAACGTAAACCAATACCATCACGTAACTTCGACATCGTATCGATGTGGTTAGACCAAGCACGGTCAATCATACGTAAGGATACTTCCTTTTCAATTGGTAGTACCTTATCTTTTACTTTTTCAATCTTCTGTTCATAGTCAGACCAAGCCTGATTCAAACAGATATCAACGACATCATTTTCAGTACGTCCCTCGATATCTTCTACACGAACAACACCCTTAAATCCAATACCATCTAAAGCCGCAATAAGTTCATTTAAATCTTGGTCTCTAGCTTCACTGTTGAAGTGTGCTGCGACAATATCGGAGATGACACGCTTAAACATATCGTGAATAACCGCATGAACATCATCATTTTCAAGAATGAAATTTCTTGTATCATACATTGTTTCACGCTGTTGACGCATAACATCATCATATTGTAATAACTGCTTACGAGCATCGTAGTTTACACCTTCTACACGGCGTTGTGCACCAGAGATAGAACGTGTAACAGTCTTAGATTCAATAACTGTATCACCAAGTTTTGCAAATAGTGCTTCCATGTGTTCTGCACCGAAACGTACCATTAGATCATCCTGTACAGATACATAGAAACGTGACATACCTGGATCACCTTGACGACCAGAACGTCCACGTAACTGGTTATCAATACGTCTAGATTCATGTCGTTCAGACCCTAATACACAAAGACCACCCAACTCACGAACACCTTCGCCAAGCTTAATATCAGTACCACGACCAGCCATGTTTGTCGCAATGGTAACCGCACCCTTCTGTCCAGCTTTAGCGATAATATCTGCTTCACGAGCATTGTTTTTAGCATTCAATACTTCGTGTGGGATATGACGTTCCTTTAAGTATTTAGAAATCAATTCAGAAGTTTCAACCGCGATTGTACCTACAAGCACAGGTTGCCCTGCCGCATGACGTTCTACAACCTCATCCACAAGTGCATTGAACTTTGCCTTCTTTGTGCCATATACCGCATCTGGGTAGTCAATACGTGCAACTGGACGGTTTGTTGGAATCTCAAATACGTACATGTTGTAAATCTCTAGGAATTCTTCTTCCTCTGTCTTCGCTGTACCAGTCATACCGCAAAGTTTGTTATAAAGACGGAAGAAGTTCTGATATGTAATTGTCGCAAGAGTTGTTGTTTCTTGCTTGATAGAAATACCTTCCTTAGCTTCCACTGCCTGGTGTAAACCATCAGACCATTGTCTACCCTTCATCAAACGACCAGTATTTGGATCGACGATAACAATCTCATCATTTTCTTCATCTACGACATACTCAATATCTCTTAACATCACATAGTTAGCTTTTAAAGCCTGATTAATGTGATGCAATAACTGTGTATGCGCTAGATTGAATAAGTTTTCAATCCGGAAAGTAGCTTCTGCTTTTGCGGTACCTTTTTCCGTTAACTGAACTGTACGTGATTTAACATCCAATTCATAATCTTCATCTTTTACCAAACGCTTTACGAAACGGTCAGCCTGTAGATAAAGATTCGCTGTATCTTTCTTACCACCGGAAATAATCAATGGAGTACGAGATTCATCAATTAAAATGGAGTCAACTTCATCGACCATCGCAACATTCAGGCCACGAAGTACACGGTCTTCAACGCGAGTCACCATGTTGTCACGTAGATAATCAAATCCAAGTTCTGAGTTTGTTGTATATGTAATATCACATGCATACGCCGCACGCTTTTGAGCCTTTGTTAATTGGCGAAGGTTTAAGCCAACTGTTAGGCCTAAGAAACGGTGAATTTCTCCCATCCATGCAGAGTCACGTTCTGATAGGTATTCGTTTACAGTTACAACGTGAACACCTTTCCCATCTAGGGCATTTAAATATACCGCCATAACAGATGTCAAAGTCTTACCTTCACCTGTCTTCATTTCAGCAATATCGCCACCTTGCATAACAGCAGCACCCATGAGCTGTACAGGATATGGGAATTCTCCAATGACTCTTCGACAAGCTTCACGTGCTGTTGCAAATGCCTCTACAAAAATATCATCTAGAGTAGCACCAGCAGCAAGCTTTTCTCTTAGGTACGGTGTCATTGCCTTGAGTTCATCATCGCTCTTTGCTTTATATTCTTCTTCCAAGTCTAAAACTGGTTTGATCTTCTTTTGAATCTGTTTTAACTTACGGGCGTCTTCGTTGAATAATCGACTTAAAAAATTTGCCATAATGCCTCCATATTTTTTATACTAAATAACTATTTTATTATATATTTTCGGCATATAAAAGGCAATGAGACAAGCACCACCAACGCTCTAGAAAGTACCTTATTTTCCGAATATTTTCGGCTTTTTTAGCCATAAATGATTCACACTGACAACATAGATTACAATCTTACAG
>CALEMV010000275.1 GCA_937910655.1 uncultured Solobacterium sp. | reverse complement strand
ATATAAAAGAATGCATGGTCCTCAACTATTCGTTAGATGAGACACCATGCATTTTTTATACTACTGTTATTTTTTTCTTCTCTAATTGTTGGTGGATGAAATCTCGAACCAACACAAAGATCACTGAGAATACTGGTACACCGATAAACATACCGAAGATACCAAATAATGCACCACCAATAATAATCGCAAACATGACATAGAGAGTTGGTAAACCAACTGCACCACCAAGAATACGTGGACCAATGATATTGCCATCTACCTGCTGTAAAATCAAAATGAAGATTGCAAATTCGAGTGCCCTAAATGGATCAACTAACAGTAAGATTAAGATACTTGGAACAGCTCCTAAGAACGGACCAAATACCGGAATCATATTTGTTACACCAACCAGTACACTAATTAAAGGTGTATAAGGCATATTCATAAACGATAGAATAATGTAGCAAAGAATACCAATAATTAAAGAATCAACTGCTTTACCTGCAACAAAGCTATTAAATGTATTAATTGTTAAACGAGAAATTTTGATAATTTTTTCTGTTGTCTTCTTTGGAAGTAATGCATATAGCACCTTTTTCGTTTGACGCTTTAACTTTGGCTCATCTAAGAGAATATATAATGCGATAATCATACCAATCAAGAAGTTCATGACTCCCTTAGCAAATATTACACTGTACATCAAGATGGCATTTAAACTACTTGCTAGGTTGGATACCCAATCGCCTAACATACTAGCTCCTTTATCGATAACTGGATTCAATGTCTTTAATAAATCTTCGCTCAAGAAGTTATTTGATTCGAAGAAATTACGAACAGTATCTACATATCCTTCAAAGGATGAAAGGAAGGTCTGGATAGAAGAAATCATCTGTGGAATTAGAATCGAGAAGAATACAAACAACATGATCATTCCAATAAACAGAGCTCCAAAGGAAGCGATAATCTTCTTCGTACGTTGTTTTAGCGATGTCTTTCCCAACCAACTATACTCAATAATCTTACGTAGTGGGTTTAATAGGAATGCAATAGCCAATCCATAGATAAATGGTGAAAGAGCCACAAAGATTGCGTGAAACACACCATATAAAGGCTCAACATTATTAATCAGCGTGTAAAACGCTACAACAAGGATTCCTGAGATTGAAAATGCTTTGATATTTTCAATTGTTTCTTCTTTTAATTTAGACCATTTCATTCGCAAAAACCTCCATACTGATTATACCAGTTTTGAATCGCCTTTGAACACGAACATATCAATTGACAAGTATTCTTTCTAGTGTTTTAATATTATCGTCTTTTATCAAGAACTGAGGTAGAGAGTCAGCTCAGTAACCTCACACCAACCTACTGCTTCCAGCAAGGTGGTACTGCTGACATCGATAAGGAAAGAGAAAAATACGTTAAATATCCTCTTTCATCTGTCGTATAAAAAAGACAAAACGAAGGAGGTTTTTATTATGTCAAAGTATTATTTCTCATCCGAATCAGTTACGAGTGGTCACCCAGATAAAATCTGTGATTTGATTGCGGATTCTATCTTGGACGCAGCTCTGGCACAAGATCCACAAGCACATATGGCTGTTGAAGCTACGATTAAAGATGATACAATCTTCATCTATGGTGAAGCTGGTACAACTGCCATCATTGACTACGCTGCAATCGCAAAGAAAGTTCTAAGTGATATTGGCTACCCTGAAGACTATAATGTTATTCTAAAAGTAAACAAGCAATCTGCAGAAATCAACTCTGCTGTGGGACACCAAGAATATAGCGCCGGTGACCAAGGTATCATGTTTGGTTTTGCGAGTGATGAAACAAAGTCTTATATGCCATTTGCGATTGACTGTGCACACATGCTCGCAAAGCGTCTTGAACAGGTACGTCGTGAAAACCCTACTCTTTTAGGTCCTGATGGCAAGACACAGGTTACTGTCGAATATGACAATGGCGAACTTAAGAGAATTGAAACAATCGTTGTTTCTACACAACACAGTAAAGATATTACACAAGAAGACTTGAAGAAACTAATCCGCAAAGAAGTTATCGACAAGGTTGTAAAACCTGAACTCATTGATGAAAATACAAAGTTCTTCATCAACCCATCCGGTTCTTTCGTCGTTGGTGGTAGCTGGGGTGATTCTGGCACAACTGGACGTAAGATTGTAGTAGATACATATGGTGGATATGCACCTATCGGTGGTGGTTGTTTCTCATCCAAGGACCCTACTAAGGTTGACCGCTCTGCAGCTTACTATGCACGTTACGTTTGCCGCAACATCGTAGCTAACGGTCTAGCAAAGAAGTGTCAGATTGAACTTGCATATGCGATTGGCGAACCTAACCCTATCTCTATTAACGTAAATAGCTTCAATACATCAAAATATAGTGATGAAGAGTTAGAAGAAATCGTTAAGAAGAACTTCAACTTCTCAGTTAAAAATATGATCAAGGAATTAGACCTTGAAAGACCAATCTATACACAGACAACAAACTATGGACACTTCGGTAAGCCTTACTTACCTTGGGAACAATTTAAGAAGATTGAACTATAACATTCCGCGGCAGTAACCTGCCGCTTTTCTTTTGCCTAAAAAAAACATGCATGTAGAACTTTCGTCCTACATGCATGTTTTATGTATTTAGTTTTGGTGAATGAGCTTATAGCCTTCCATGACAGCGTGACATCTTGGACATAGTCCGTTTTCATCCACGTGTTCATCATAGTTCCAACAACGCGGACACTTCTCTCCACTAGCCTTTTCAACCTTCGCAGCTGCTTCTCCTTCAACAAGTTCAACCCGAGAAACAATTAACCACTGTGCTACTGCATTACCTAGGTTCTTTTCTACAAGTTCCTTGTCTTCCTTTGGAAGAGTTAGGATAATCTTAGCCTCTTGGCTAGATGCGATTAATTTTTCATTACGCGCTTCTTCATTTGCCTTTGTAACAAGAGCACGAACATCTAATAGACGTTTGATTTCATCACGTAATGTTTCAGCTTCTGCGTATTCCTTCACTTCTGGGAATTCTTCGTAATGCACGGAGTTTGTGCCAAGATGTGAGAAATGTGTCCAGATTTCTTCAGCAGTAAATGCTAAGAATGGAGCCCAAAGTTTTACGAGTGCATCCGCACAGTTCCAGTATACAGACTGTACTTGTCTTCTACGGTGATCATCTTTCGCACTTACATATAGGATATCCTTTGTGAAATCACAATAGTAAGAAGATAAGATATTAACCATGAAATACATCAGATGCTTATTTGCGGATAAGTAGTTATACTCTAATACATCCTTACGTACATCTCTGACTAAATCATTGAGTAATACAAGTACTTGTTGGTCAACACGTTCTAGATTTTCAAAGGCTACCATATCTGTTGCAGGATTGAAGTCTTCTCCATTTACATTACCTAACAAGAAACGGAATGTATTACGAATCTTACGATACTGATCAGAAACCTGCTTGATATTGCTTGGGCCTAACTTTAAATCTTCTTTAAAGTCAGACGACATTGCCCAAAGACGGAATACATCAGCACCGTTCTGATTGATGATATCCATTGGGTTTACAACATTACCAACAGACTTAGACATCTTTTCACCCTTAGAGTCTACAACATAACCATGGGATAGAACTTCCTTATATGGAGCTGTGCCATTGACTGCTGTAGAAACGATGAGTGAGGAGTTAAACCAACCACGATACTGGTCAGAACCTTCAAAGTATAAATCACATGGATAACTATCACCACGAGCAATCAATTCATTCCAACTTGAGCCAGAATCAAACCATACGTCCATGATATCTGTTTCCTTACGGAATTCACCATTTGGTGACTTTTCATTTGTATAACCTTCTGGTAGCAAGTCTTTTGCGTCTCTTTCAAACCAAACATTTGAACCATATTCATTCATGAGTTCAGCAATATGATCAAAGACTTCCTTCTCCATGATTGGTGAGTTATCTTCACAATAGATAATTGGAATTGGAACACCCCATAGACGCTGTCTTGAGATACACCAGTCTCCACGGTCCGCAATCATATTATTCATACGCTTTTGGCCAAAGGAATTATGCCACTTAACGTGGTTGTTAATCTGATCCAATGCCTGCTCACGTACCTTTTCAATTGAACAGAACCACTGTTTTACCGCACGGAAGATAACCTTCTTCTTCAAACGATCATCGTGTGGATAGGAGTGAGTAATATTTTCAACTTTTAGTAAGTATCCCTTTTCACTCATATCATGAATGATAGCCTTTGAACAATCCTCAAAGAACATACCTTGATAAGGGCCTGCTTCTTCATTCATATAACCACGTTCATCAACAGTGCAGATTGGTGGCATTCCATTCTTCATACATACAAGATAGTCATCCATACCATGACCACCAGCTGTATGTACAATACCAGTACCATCTTCATCTGTAACATGCGTACCTAAAAGACATGGACATTCCTTATCTAATACAACATGGTGATATGTAACACCTTCAATTTCCTTACCTGTAAATGTCTTTAGGACACCTAGATTTTCAAGATTGAACTTCTCAAGTAAACGATCAACAAACTTCGCAAGAACAATCAAATTACCAGCAGTAGTCTTCACTAATGCATACTCTAAATCTGGATGAACAGATACTGCCATGTTTGATGGAATTGTCCAAGGTGTTGTTGTCCAGATTACAAAGTTATCATCTGTAGTTAAAACACCCTTACCATCCGCAATTGGGAACTTAAGATAGATTGTCGCATCCTTAACATCTTTATAAACAATTTCAGAATCCGCAACCGCTGTCTCGTTGTATGGTGACCAATAAACAGGTTTTAATCCTTGGAAGATCATCCCTTTTAATGCCATCGTTGCGAAAGACTGAATCTGACGAGCTTCAAATTCTTTCTTCAGTGTGATATATGGATGTTCATAATCCGCAATCTGACCTAAACGCTTTTCCGTTTCCATCTGTTGTGCAATCTGCTGGTGTGCATACTCTTCGCACTTACGTCTAAATTCCGCAGCAGACAGCGTCTTACGGTCAACACCCAATTTCTGGATTGCGTTCTCAATTGGCAATCCATGTGTATCCCATCCTGGAAAGAATGGTGTATAGTAACCGGACATCGCATGGCTACGAATAATGAAGTCCTTGATTGTACGGTTCATGGCTGTACCTGCATGCAGGTTACCATTTGCGTATGGAGGACCATCATGCAAGATAAATGCCTTCTGTCCCTTGTGATGTTTTAGTAAGTTTTGATAATAGTTGTCTTGTTGCCAATTCTTTAAAATACCTGGTTCCTTCTGTGCAAGATTACCACGCATCTCAAACTCTGTATTTGGCATGTTTAGCGTATCTTTGTAGTCCATATGACCCTCCTCTTTATAAAAATAAAAACGTCCTCAAAAATCTAAGGACGTCTAAACGCGGTACCACCTTAGTTTATGACATTACTGTCATACACTCATTACTTCTTTAACGCAGAATGTACGATTGCTCACAGGTGATTCTATTAACAGGCTTCATGTTCGTTTTCAGCATACACGAACTCTCTTATCAATCCACTTCTGTTAAAGCATGTCCTGATCAATGCAATTCTTTATCAGATTCTTCCAACCAATCCATATCAGGAAGTTTTGGAAGTCTAAAGTTATCTAAACTCTTTTGTAAATCGGTTAGTTGTTGGCTCAGATCACTCTTTACCTCACCAGCTTCAGTATACAGTTGCGATAAATCCAGCAATATGGAACGCGCAACGGATAAAGCTTCTTTGACAATCTCATCAGCGTTATCCTGTGCTCTCGCCATCACATCATTAGCTTCCTGCAAAGATAATCTGGTAATACTGTCGGCCGCATCTTTCCGCACATCTACCACACGCTCAATCTCATTGTAGCGTGTCTGTAAGTCCTCCAACTTCTCTGTTGTCTCAACCATCTGTTCTTGATAGAGTTCCAACTTTCTTTGAAGGAAGGCAACTTGCGCAGCGTATTGCTCCATCACATCATCAACCGCAAACCGATCATAGCCATTTTTCATGATGCGAAATGTCGGTCTTCGTGTCGTCATGTTCTCTCCTCTTATATATTCTGCAGAAATTCTGCAACGATTCTCCCTGTACGTGTCTTTCGGCTAAAACCTAAGAAGGTAAATCTACCTGTTCCACGTATAGAAATAACACTCCCATTATTGCATATTTTATCAGGCTCTTCAAGTTCGATATGATTTACCTGCACGTATCCTTTACGTATTAAATCCTTCGCATCACTACGACTAGAATGGGTTAAAGCAGCCACCAACGCATCCGCTCTTTCACTTGCCACAACCAATGAAATCTCTTTGGTTTTAAACACTTGTTTTGGATGTTCATCAATCTTTTCAAACGATACCGTTAACTGATTGATGCGAATTAAATGATCTTTGATAAAATCAATCATCTGCTCTGATGTATAGAGATAGATTGCATCTTCTTCAATCCAAAAATCTCCAAAACTACTCTTCTCTATCTGTAGATTCATGATAGCCCCATATACATCACGATGTCCTATCGTACGAAAGCGTTGATCAATCTTCGCCTTCATGCATACTATATCTGAAAAGCCATCCTTCTCATCATAGAGAAAGATGACTTTCTTTTTACGTGCATCATCATATCCACCGTCATAGCGGACAAAGCGTGATGGAGTGAATATCTTTTGGACAATAGCTTGTTCTTCTTCTGTTAAGAATGCAGAACAAACATTCTTATGCCAACGTTCACTCTTTTCTTTTAAGTCGTATAAATGTGCAATCAGAGAATCGTAATTCCCTTGATTATTCATCTTCACCCTTATCAAGTGAGATATTACCCTCAACACCAACATTTCTTGGTGCACAGAAGATAACATTATGACCCACCTTCTGAATTGTTCCATCTAATGCGAATACAACACCAGACAAGAAATCAATTGTACGTTGTGCATATTCTCTTTGTAAACGGTGTAAGTTGATAATGCAGCCACGTGTTTGCTTTAGGTGACGTGCAATCTCCTCAGCTTGTTCGAAACTTCTTGGTTCGAACATTACCATTTGTGTATTTTTAGAAATGTTATTCAAATTTGTTTGTTTTGACTCGTAAGTACTCACTGGTTGTACCTCTCTTCCTGTGAATTGTAATTCTTCGCCTTCATCTTCGTCTTCATCTACTGGTGCGACGAACTCTTTAATCTTGTTGAATACCATATACAATCTCCCTTTTTATTGTTTCTATTATATCATTCCTAAAAATGATAAACAACGTTATACAGGCTGTTTACAATGCATTTCAGTAAATTTGTACGCATTTTCAAGAAATCATATCGAAGTATATTGTCTTGTTTGAAATATCAGTTAAAATGTAACCATGTTAAAAAAGTTCATTCACCCATTTAGGGATATTAAAGTATGGATTGCCGTTGGTATTGTTCTACTACTTTCCTTGGTTGTAGGATTTATAAAACAACCATTCCGCTTTGGTTTTTTAAATACACTTGGAATTACCACTGCGATTTTATTCCTTGTCGGAACATTTCGCCAAGCATGGATGAAAGGTGACTTCTCTTCTCTTGAATTCCAGCGTAGTAAAGATTTAGATCCAACCTATGCAGACTATCGCAAACGTATCTTAATTGAAAGAAGTCAACGTGGTAATATTCCACTTTATGCAAGTATTATCTTATTACTTCTCTGCATTATTTTACCTCGTATTCTGTGATGGATTTCCATCACTTTTTTTGTCAGTTAAAACATAAAAATGCTTACCGAAGTAAGCATTTTAGATGGTGGAGATGATGGGACTTGAACCCA
>CALEMV010000274.1 GCA_937910655.1 uncultured Solobacterium sp. | reverse complement strand
ATTAGTTAAATGTAAATTTATTTAAATAATTGCATAGTATACTTGACATTATATGCAAAGTTAACTATACTTTAAATGCAAAGTAAACTTTGCGTATATATCGATATATCAGATAGGAGCATAAAGGTGAAAAATAGAATAAAGGAACTCAGAAAGGAACATAAGTTATCTCAGGGTGAACTTGCGGACTTGGTTGGTACGACAAGACAGACGATAACTTCAATTGAAGTAGGGAAGTATACTGCCTCATTACCACTAGCGTATAAGATTGCAAAGCAGTTTTCATTGAGTATTGAAGAAGTATTTGATTTTTCAGAATTAGAGAAAGAGGAATAAACATGGACAAGAAATTATTAAAGGCAAAACAAGAATTACAAAAATATACAAATATTTGGAGTGTGATTGCAATATGTTCAGTATTGCTTCTTATTCTAGATAGATTAGGATATCTGACTAGATCATATGTAGATCGTAACTTTGCTAACTATATGGATGGATTTTATACGGGCCTATTTATTGTAATAATCGTGGTAGCTGTGTGTTATATTGCAAAGAATTATAAAGCAATGAAGAATGAAAAAGATTTGATGCGTTTATATAACGAGATGCATGATGAAAGATGCCGTCAGATTGAATTAATGTCTAAACGTCAAGCATTTTTGATTGTAGAAGATTTATTGCTGGTAGTTGCTGTGATTGCAAGTTTCATAAATTCTTATCTATTTGCTGGTATCATCATTTCAATGATTGTATTTATCTTTACTTCTATTTTCTGTAGGGAATTTTACAAGAGAACTTATACAGGAGAAGAGTAAGTATACTATGACAATAAAGATATTATTTGTATGTCATGGAAATATCTGCCGTTCGCCTATGGCGGAGTATATCTTTCGTAAACTAGTAAGTGATGCTGGTGTTAGTGATAAATTTGAGATAGCTTCTGCTGCGACTAGCTCAGAAGAGATATGGAATGGTAGGGGTAACCCAGTTTATCCTACTGCAAAACAAAAACTATGCGAGCATGGCATCAACTGTGATGATAAGCATGCACGTCAAATTACAACTAGCGATTATGCATACTATGATTTACTTGTAGGAATGGATGAGATGAATATTCGTAATATGAAACGTGTATATCACAACGATTCAGAAGGTAAGATCCATCTATTATTAGAATATACAGGAAAGTGCAGAAGTATATCAGATCCATGGTATAGTGGTGATTTCGATATAGCATATCGTGAAATCGAAGAAGGCTGTATCGCATTATTTAAATATCTGACAAGTGAAGGTGGACATCTACAGTCGTAGATGTCTTTTTGTAACTGCTTACTTTTTTAAATTTGAGAAAAATATGAGTGGGTTACAGAATTTATATCTGTTTTACCTATAATTTTGAGATGAAAAGGACTATAATTATAGGGCCAATGTTTATGGGAGGTAGCTATGGAAATAGAAGTGATTCAAGATCTTATTAAGATGGATGAAGAAACGCGTAATAAGATTAATAATGCCCATGAATTGAAGTACAAATTGAAGCAGGCAATTGATCAGGAAAAAAAGAAACTGACGGATGAGGCTTGGGCCAATGTAGAGACACAAGTGAAATCAATGCGTGAAGAAATTCGTACGACTCATGAGAAGAAACAAGCAGAAGCAAAAGCAATGTATGAGAAAGAATCAAAGCGTATCACTGAAATGTTTAACGCAAATAAGGAACGCTGGATTCAAATGATTGCGGATTATACTGTTGGAAAAAGAGAACAGGAGTAGCGAATGAGCAAATCAAGTAATGCGATTACCGCTAAGGCAAGAGCGATGCTTGCAGAACATTTGACACCTGTTGATTATGCAGCGATGTTACAAAAAAAGACAGTTGGTGATATTGCAATATTTTTGCAAAGTCAACCTCTTTATAAGGAGTCTTTAGAGGGAATTAACCCAAAGTCGATACATCGTGGCCAGTTAGAGGTTTTACTTCGTACAGGTGTATTCAATCGATTTGCAAAGTTGATTCGCTATGCGGATGATAACGCAAAACATTTTGGACATATTGCGGTCATGGAAACAGAAATTGAATTAATTCTGATGAAATTACATTCACTTTCTGACCAAGATAATGAGATGTTACGCCAAAATATGATTTCCAAGTTACCGCTATATATTGGAAGCTATACTTCATTTCCACTGAAGGAATTGGCGGATAGTGCTTCCTTTCAAGATGTATTGATGTTGTTGAAAGATACTTCTTATTATGACGTATTAAAAAAGTATGAACAGAAATCCTTAGAGGATATGGATTTTATCAATTTGGAGCATTCTTTACGTACTAAATATTACGCAACGTGTCTAGAAACGATTGAGAAGTATTCTAATACAACTTCAAAGGAAAAGATGAAAGAAATTATCTTGTCTCGTATCGAGTTAGAGAATATCGCAATTATTTATCGTTTGAAGAAGTATTTTACTGTTTCTAGGGAGTTTATCAAGCAGATGCTAGCAGACTATTGTTGTTTCTTTCGTATGAAAGATTTATACGATATGATTGACAATGATACTGCAGAACAAGTTATTCAACGCTTAGAGAAATCGAGATATAAAGCGTATCTATCAAATCAAAAATTCCTTTATATTGAACATTATGCACAACGTATTGCGTTCAATATGAGTGCACATTTCATTCGTACTGATACCGATCCGAATCTATCGCTACTAGCATATGTATTACTAGCAGATATTGAGATTCAGAATGTTATTGATATTATCGAAAGTGTAAGATATCAGATTCCACAAGAGCGTGTGAAAGCTCTGCTGATTTATTAAGAAAGGATTGCACATGGCTATAGAAAAAATGAAGTTCATCAGTGCATGCACAGACCCAGAGCATCGAGATGCGATGTTACTAGCGGGGATGAACACAGGTCTGGTACAGCCAGTGATAGCAACCAAAATTATCAATGATGATAACAATGGAAGCGTCATTAGTACAGAAAATCCTTATCAGGATTATGTACAGACATTTAAGAGTATTGCGCATGCAGTTGGATGTGATTTGAATGTAAAAGAAAAGGTTACATCTAGTTATACCAATGCTGAAATTGAAGCATATATCAAAGAATTAAATGAAGAGTTTGGTTTAGATAATGTTGCACAAAGTGAGACATTATCACCGGATGATGAAAAGGCTTTAAAAGAATTAAGTATATTAAACTTTGAAAAGATGCATGCATGTAATTACCTTAATTTTGGCTTTGGTAGATTACCGATGGATAGTTTTAAGAAGTTATCCTTGTATCGTGAAGAGATGTTTGTATTACATCGTTTACATTCCACAGCACAATATGTGTGGCTTGTATATGTAACAAGTGATACTTACACTGCTAAAACTTTCAAGATTTTCCAGAGTTTATTCTTTGAACCAATTACGATTCCAAAGTTTGATATTCAGGAAAGAGTAGAACAATGTCGTATCAAGATGGTTGATATGTATTCCTATTGCGTACGTCAAAGTTCTATCTGCAATATGTATCCATATGTTGCAGTGCTAGACCAGAAACAAATCCTTAGTGGATTTGTAAAGGCTTCTGATGTTGAAACATATAAAGCGGCCTTTAATGGTTTGCCGGTTGACTTTAGAATTAAAGAACCAAGTGAAGTGAAAGATATCAAGTGCCCAACACTATTAAAGAATGGCTGGTTCTTTAGACCATTTGAATTATTTATCGAGATGTATGGACTACCTGCATATGATGATTTTGATCCAACAGTCTTTATTGGAATTACGTACTGTATCTTGTTTGGTATCATGTTTGGTGATTTTGGACAAGGACTTGTACTTTTGATTCTTGGCTTCTTATTTGAAAAGAAGGGTAAGCTATTCGGTATTGTTGGTAGAGTTGGTATTACATCATCCATCTTTGGCTTCTTGTTTGGATCTGTTTTTGGACATGAAACACTTCTAAATCCAGTACATCGATCTTTATTTGGTGTAAGAGATAAACTGTTTGAAGTTATGGCGTCCTCAAGTACGATGATACTTCTAATCGGTGCGATTGCAATTGGTTCTGTACTTATCTTAGTGACAATGATTATGAATATGTGGAATCGTGCTCGTAAGAAAGAGTGGGCTGAATTCTTGTTCTCACAAAATGGTGTTGCAGGATTTGTATTCTATGGATTTATTATTGTGGCTGCTGTGTTACTAGCTATAGCTAAGGTGAATGTACTTAAACCATTGTTTGTAGTTCCATTTATTGTTGTTCCAATCATCTTATTTATGATGAAGGAAGCTTTTGAAAGAAAGTTTGAAGGACACTCATTTAAACCTGAAGATGGATGGGGAAATTACTTCCTGATGAGTTTCTTTGAAACATTTGAAATACTGTTGAGTTTTGTAACAAACTCCATGTCATATCTGCGTGTAGGTGGTTTCGTATTAAGCCATGCAGGCATGATGCTTGTTGTAATGACGCTAGTAAAGATGACAGGTAATGCAGGGATTATCATTGCAGTACTTGGTAATATCTTCGTTATGGCGTTAGAAGGTTTGATCGTTGGTATTCAGACATTACGTTTGGAATACTATGAAATGTTTAGCCGTTACTATAACGGTGGTGGAATTAAATATCAGGCATATACTGCCGAAGATGCAGAATAAAACACTTAGGAGGAAAAATCATGTTATTATCTACAAAAGAAATTTTATTACCATTAATTGCTGTTATTTTAGTTGTTGGACCATTATGGATTCTATTACGTAAAGGAATCAATACTACAAACGCTAAGACAAGAATTCTTGCTCAGGTTGCAATTTTTGCTGGCGTATTCTTAGTTGTATTATTATTCCAAGCTCACTCATATACTACTTTAGCCGAAGAGGCTAGCAAGACTGCTGCTACAGGTGATTTAGCAAAAGGTTTAGGATTTATCGCTGCTGGTCTTTCTGTTGGTGGTGCTTGCTTAGGTGCTGGTTTAGCCGTTGCTTCTGCTGCTCCAGCAGCTATCGGTGCTGTTTCTGAAAATGGAGACAACTTCGGTCGTGCTATTATCTTCGTTGCCCTTGGTGAAGGTGTAGCGATTTACGGTTTGCTAATTTCTATCTTGATTATCAATGCACTCTAAGGAAGTTGCATGAAAGCATATTGTATTAGTGATAATACCGACACGTTAATGGGAATGCGTCTTGCTGGATTTGAAGGCATCGTATTACATGAACGTCAAGAAATATTAGATAAACTTAATCAGTTAATTGCTGATCCAGATATTGCGATTGTCTTAATGACAACCAAAGCGATGGAACAGGTTGCTGATGTTGTCGCAAGAAAGAAATTAGTGTTACAACGTCCATTAATTACTGAGATTTCTGACCGTCATGGTTCCGCTAAGATTGGCGAAACAATTGACCGTTATATCAGTGAGGCAATTGGCGTAAAACTATAGAGGTGAGCAATGGAAGAATTTGAAGAGAAAATAATCAAATCCATTAAATCCGATATGCTGAACCAATCTACTTTAGTAGAAGAAACTGTTATGAAGGAAATTCAAATGATGCACGATGAACAGTTGAATTACTTCATGGTAGGACTAAAGAAGGAAACAGAAGCCTATCTTGAAAAAGAAACAAACGATTTACGTTTGAGTGCTTCTTCACAGCTATCCCAAGAAACTTTAAAGATCAAGCACGATTTATTAAAGCTTCGTATGGATTTTATTAATCAATTGCTAGAAGGTGCTAGTAAGAAGATTGAAGACTTTGTTAAGTCTAGCCAATATAAAAAATATCTTGTAGAGAATATTAATCTGATTAAGGTTACCCCTACAGGTATCTTTACAGTTAGAAAACAAGATGAAGAATTGTTCAATGAATTATTAAAAGAGAAAAATATTACAGCGAATGTTCAAACTGGATATTTCCGCTTTGGTGGATTTACATATTCGGATTTGGAAAATCGTTTGGAATATCGTTGTGATTTGAGCGAGAAGCTTGAAGAAGCACGTCTTCTATTCCGTGAACATTCTGGATTCATCATTACGGAAGGAAGTGACAATCATGAGTGATGTAATTTATTCGATTAATGGTTCAGTTATTTCCGTCATCAACACGAAATCTTTCTCCATGCGTGAGATGGTGTATGTTGGTGAGAAGGAACTTCTAGGTGAAGTAATCCGTGTTGATGAAGATAAAACAATGATTCAGGTATATGAATCTACAACAGGATTAAGACCAAATGAACCAGTTAAAGGAACGGGTCATTTGTTAAACGCTACATTAGGACCTGGTATCTTACGTAATATCTATGATGGTATTCAAAGACCACTAGATGAGATTGCAAAAGAACAGGGTGCCTTTATTTCAGAAGGTAAATCTGTTCCTGCACTTGATCTTGAAAAGAAGTGGAATGTGACGATGTTAGTCAAGGAAGGCGATACTGTTAAAGAAGGACAGATTTTCGCTACAACTCCAGAGACATCATTGATTGAACACCGTTCTTTGATTCCAGTTGGTTTAAATGGCACGGTCGTAAAGGCACTTCCAAGTGGAGAGTATACTGTTAATGATGTATTACTTGTTGTGAAGAACGACTTTGATGAGACAGAAGTTGAAGTAAAACTGATGCAGCAGTGGGCGATTCGTAACCCACGTCCAATTATTAAGCGTGAGCCAATCTCAATTCCTTTGATTACAGGACAGCGTGTTATCGATACAATGTTTCCAATTGCTAAGGGTGGATCTTCTGCGATTCCTGGAGGCTTTGGTGCAGGTAAGACAATGCTTCAGCACCAGATTGCCAAGTGGTGTGATGCGGATATCATCATCTATGTAGGTTGTGGTGAACGTGGTAATGAAATGACACAGGTTCTAGAAGAATTCGCAGAATTAATTGACCCTAAGTCTGGCAAGCCATTGTTAGACCGTACGGTATTGATTGCGAACACTTCAAACATGCCAGTAGCTGCACGTGAAGCGTCTATCTATACAGGTGTTACTATGGCTGAATACTATCGTGATATGGGATATCATGTGGCGCTTATGGCCGACTCTACATCTCGTTGGGCTGAAGCCTTACGTGAAATTTCTGGTCGTTTGGAAGAAATGCCTGCAGAAGAAGGCTTCCCAGCATACTTACCATCACGTATCGCACAGTTCTATGAACGTGCAGGTATGGTAGATGCGTTATCTGGTAAGAAGGGTTCTGTTACTTTAATCGGTGCAGTATCACCACAGGGTGGTGACTTCTCAGAGCCAGTTACACAGAATACAAAACGTTTCGTTCGTAGTTTCTGGGCCTTAGATAAATCACTTGCATATATGCGTCACTATCCAGCTGTAAACTGGACAGATAGTTACTCTGAATATATCGATGATTTAACACGTTGGTATGATAAGAATGTAGCACATGACTTTATTGACTTACGCCAAGAGATGCAGTCTATTTTGCATGAAGAAGCACAGTTAATGGAAATCGTTAAGTTGATTGGTTCTGACGTATTACCTGAAGATCAAAAGTTAACACTAGAAATTGGACGTGTCGTACGTGTTGGATATCTCCAACAAAACTCTTTCCATCCAGAAGATACTTACGTTTCTCTTGAGAAACAATACAAGATGTTAAAGGTAATTCATTACTTAAGACAAGCATGTACACCATATGTTCAAAAGCATATTCCTGTATCCCTAATGATACAGACAGGTGTATTTGATGAAGTTATCAAGATGAAATATGATGTACCAAATAACAATCTAGCTTTACTAGATACATACAATGAGAAGATTGATGCGGCGTTAGCGTCAATTCAATAAGAGAGGAGGATTTCAATGAGTTTACAGTTATTAGGTTTAGATGAAATCCAAGGCTCTCTTGTTGCATTGGATCATGTAAAGAATGTTTCAAACGAAGAGATGGTTTCAATTCTCTTAAATAATGGCTCAAGACGTAAGGGTAGAGTTGTTGAAATTGAAGGAGAACGTGCCATCATTCAGGTGTTCGAAGGAACAGATGGTTTAGGTAAGACAAATACAAAGACAAAGTTATTAGGTCATCCAATGGTATTAGGTGTATCAAAGGAAATCCTTGGTCGTACATTTAATGGTGTCGGTGATCCAATTGATAACCTTGGACCTGTGTACATCAACAAGTATGAAGATGTAAATGGAAAACCTTTAAATCCAGTATCACGTGAATATCCACGTAACTACATCAATACAGGTATCTCTGCAATTGATGGATTAAATACTTTAATTCGTGGACAGAAATTACCTATTTTCTCTGGCTCAGGTTTACCACATGATAAACTTGCTAGCCAGATTGTTAGACAAGCATCACTTACAGGACAAGATGCGGAAAACTTCTGTATCGTGTTTGGTGCAATGGGTGTTAAAAATGACGTAGCAGATACATTTAGACGTTCTTTTGAAGAAACTGGTGTAATGGATAAGGTATGTATGTTTATTAACTTGTCTGATGACCCAATTCTTGAAAGAATTATGACTCCTCGTTGTGCATTAACAGCAGCTGAATATCTTGCATATGAATGTGATATGAATGTTCTGGTTATCTTGACAGATATGACAGCGTATTGTGAAGCTGTACGTGAGTTCTCATCCTCTAAGGGTGAAATTCCTTCTCGTAAGGGTTTCCCAGGATACATGTATTCTGATTTGGCTTCTCTATATGAAAGAGCAGGTATCGTCAAGGGTGGAAAGGGTTCTGTTACACAGATTCCTATCTTAACTATGCCTAACGATGATATTACTCACCCAGTACCTGACTTAACAGGATATATTACTGAAGGTCAGATAGTATTAGACCGTGACTTATATCTCAATAACATTAATCCACCAATCGGTATTCTTTCATCACTATCTCGTTTGATGAAGGATGGTATTGGTGAAGGTTATACAAGAGCAGATCATCAGGATGTTGCCAACCAGTTATTTGCATGTTATGCAAAAGTGCAGGATGCAAGATCTCTAGCAAGTGTTATCGGTGAAGATGAATTATCTCCATTAGATAAACAATATATTGCGTTTGGTAAGAGATTTGAATCTATATTCCTAGGACAGGGATATCGTGTCAATCGTTCCATGAAGGAAACACTTGGACTTGGTTGGGCATTACTATCCTTACTTCCTAAGGAAGCGTTAGATCGTCTTGATCCAAAGATCATTGAAGCTAACTACGACTCTGAACACGCTGAGCATACGATTCAGTTAATCATCAAAGGAGAAGAGTAGTTATGGCAGCGCAGGCAGTTGCGACAAAGGGTAATCTTATCAAAGCCCGCAAATCCCTGGGTCTTGCTCAAAACGGCTTTGAATTAATGGATCGTAAGCGTAATATCTTGATTCGTGAAATGATGTCTCAGGTAGAGAAGGTAAAGATTCTACGTGAACAGATTACTAGTGCCTATCAAACTGGATACTACTTACTGCAACAGGCAAATATGTCGAGTGGTATGATTACTGCTATCACAGAACAGATTAAAGTAGATGATTCAATCAAACTCACATATCGTAGTGTTATGGGTGTTGAAGTTCCGAATATCATCTACCACCAACCTGATAGTATAGAAGTGCCATACGGTCTAGAGGGTACATCGTCACGTATTGATGAAGCGTACATCCAATTTCAGAAAGTAAAACAAATTACATTAGTGCTAGCAGAAGTAGATAACTCTATATATCGTCTAGCAAATGCAATCTCCAAAACACAAAAACGTGCAAATGCTTTAAAGAACGTTGTGATACCTCGTTATCAATCATCCATTAAAGAAATGACTGAATCTTTGGAAGAAAAAGAGCGTGAGGAATTCTCACGTATGAAAGTCATCAAAGCACAGAAAGAGAATTAGGGAAGGTCATTCGACCTTCCTTTTCCTATAAAAAAATCAACCCTATGTTTCCATAGAGTTGATTATGGTTAGTGTTGAGGACCTCCAAATCCGCCTGGACCTCCGCCACCCTCCATCATGGAGTTGGTAATTGATGTGACCTGTGTTCCATTTACAATAACTGTTCCACCATTTAATGAGGCAGTTAAGTCAAAGTCGAATGCGAACTGAGCTGTGATATTGATATTACCACCATTGATTGTTAATGTACCATTTGCATCAAGGGCATCTGTATCACCCTCAGCCATTGTAATATCTAAGTTACCACCATTGATTTCAATCTGTACATCATAGTTTGTTGCTTTTTCAGATGCGTTGATACCATCATCTGTAGCATAGATTTTGATTGTACCATCGTTGATTTGTACATATGTACCTTCGATACCTTCTACTGCGTTGATATCAAATGTACCACCATCAATCTCTGTAATTGTTGTGCCTTGGATTCCATCATCTTCAGAGTTGATTGTAAAGTTGCCACCAGCGATGTATACATAACCTGTTGCTAAATCATCTTCATTTTCAGAATGGAAACCATCCTTTGTTGCGTTGATGTTAAACGTACCGTCTGCAATACGAATACTGTTAAGAGCTTTGAATCCATGCTTTGTAGTATTCACGTTATAAGTACCACCAGTAACCTTTAAGTCGTTATTGGAAGCGACGCCATTTGCAGAAGAGTCGATATTTAATGTACCTAAACCATTTAGAGTAATATTTGTTTTTGCAAAGATTACGGCATCGATATCATCACCGTTGTCTTCAGTAAATTCACCAGTAACCTTTAGGTTATTTGTTGAGTTTTGTGTTGTAGTTACATATACGTTTTTAG
>CALEMV010000273.1 GCA_937910655.1 uncultured Solobacterium sp. | reverse complement strand
GGGACTAGATTATTCCTGATTTCATAATAGAAAAAAGCGGGATGATTTCTCATCTCGTTTTATCTGTTTTTACTTAGATACTTGTTCGCCAGCGATTCTACCGAATACTGTAATATCAGCGATGGCGTCAGAACCTAAACGGTTTGTACCGTGGATACCACCAGTAACTTCACCAGCAGCGTATAGACCAGCGATAGCCTTGCCATCCTTGTCTAATACTTGAGCGTTAGTGTTGATTACAACACCACCCATTGTGTGGTGAACAGATGGTTGTGAAACCATGATGTAGTATGGACCTTCACCGAAGGCAACTAACTTACCACGCTTGTTGAATTCTAAGTCCTTACCATCAGCAGCGTATTGGTTGTAATCTGCGATAGTCTTCTTTAATGTTTCAGCGTCAATACCGAAGAATGCGGCAGCTTCATCGATTGTATCAGCCTTCACTAAGTGCTTTTCCTTGATGAGTCTTTCGTACTCTTCAGGGTGAGCTTCCTTAACACCAGATGCTTCCATAGATGCTTCATCCCAGAACATGTATGAAACGCCACCAGTTTGTTCTGTAACAGCCTTAGAGATAACGTCACGACGTTCTAGTTCTTCAACGAAACGCTTACCTTCCTTGTTAACAAGGATTGATCTACCAGCTAAACGTACGTCACCAACATATAATAATGTACCAGATGTGATATCGCATGTTGGATATGTTTGGATATAAGACATATCAACTGTAGCTGCACCAATCTTTTCAGCCATTACAATACCGTCACCAGTACTTCCTGGAGAACATGTAGATAGGATCTTTTCATCCATTTCTGGATTATATTCCTTACGCATTTCAATGTTAGAACCGAAACCACCTGTCGCAAGAACAACACCCTTAGAAGCTGTGAATGTTACATCACCATCTTTTGTTGTTGCCTTAACGCCAGTAATCTTCTTATCTGACTCTACTAATTCAGTAGCCTTTGTGTTTGTTAATACTGTAATACCTAATTCATCAGCCTTAGCCTTTAACTTCTGGATGATTTCAACACCAGATTCGTTGTGTGGTACTAAGGAACGCATTACGCTGTGTCCACCAAAGAACATCATCTTGTCTTCGAAGTCAACCTTGATGTCATCACGTAACCATTCAGCAGCGCTTAAAGCGTTGTCAGCTAAAACTCTAACGAGTTCAGGGTTAGCCTTGTAGTCGCCACCCTTCATGACGTCTTCATAGAACTTATCAGCACTATCTTCGATGCCTTCCTTTTTTTGTAACCAGTTACCAGGTGCTGCCATTTCACCACCAGATAGAGCTGTGTTACCACCGATAGCTGCCATCTTTTCAACAACAACAACGGATGCACCGTTTTCAGCTGCAGTAATAGCGGCAGTAAGACCAGCTCCACCAGCGCCAATAACTACTACATCGTAGTCTGTCTTTACTGTCTCTTTTGTTTCTGCTGTAGAACCTGTTTTTTCAGATTTTGAGCAGCCGGCAAAGGATAAAGCCATAGTTAAAGCTAAAGCCGGAATCAATACTTTTTTCATATTAATCTTTTCCTCCTACAAGTATCAATGATAGTTTTATCACAACTAAAAGTAAAGAGATATTATACCGCTTACATTCTTTTTATTGAAATTAAATATCAACTTGCAAACTTTTCATGAAAGTAAAGTATAGATGAAAGCATAAAAAAACCCACGAAATTGCGGGTTTTGATAGTGCACCAGACAAGACTTGAACTTGCACGAGTTGCCTCATACGCCCCTCAAGCGTACGTGTCTGCCGATTCCACCACTGGTGCATCGCTCAAATATTATAGCAACCTCCACATCTATCGTCAATGAAAACATCTGTATTTTAAGTGGGTTTGGGTTGTAATTTATGGCTATAAAATATATAATTTATCCGCTTATGCTTAAAAGAAGGTGAAGAGAAGATGGACTATCAAAAGATTATTAACATTGCTGTCATTGCTCACGTTGATGCTGGAAAATCAACATTAGTAGACGCATTCCTCAAACAAAGTCATGTATTTAAAGATAACGAGAAGGTTGTAGACTGCATTATGGACTCCAACGATCTCGAGCGTGAAAGAGGAATTACTATTTATTCTAAGAACTGCTCTGTAACATACAAAGACTACAAGATTAATATCGTTGATACACCAGGTCACGCAGACTTCTCTTCCGAAGTTGAGCGTATTATCAAAACAGTTGATACGGTTATCTTGTTAGTAGACTCAGCAGAAGGACCAATGCCACAGACACGTTTTGTGTTGCAGAAGTCATTAGAAGCAGGTCTACGTCCTATCTTATTAATTAATAAGATGGATAAGCAGGATGCTCGTGCTAACGAAGTTATCGATGAAGTTTATGAATTATTCCTCGAACTAAACGCAACAGATGATCAGTTAGACTTCCCAATCCTATTTGGTAAGGCTAGAGAAGGTATTGTTTATTATGAGCAGGATGGTACAAATGAAGATATCGTCCCACTATTTGAAACAATTATCCATCATACACAAGCATATCCAAACTTGATTGATGAGCCAGTGCAGATGCAAATTAGCGCACTTGCATATGACGATTATATCGGACGTTTAGGAATTGGACGTGTATATAAAGGTACATTAAAGGCTGCGACATCTTATACAGTATGTAACGCAGATAGTAATGCACACCAAGGTAAGACAAATCAGGTCTTTATCTACAAGGGATTGAGTCGTGTTCCAGTTGAAGAAATCCAGTGTGGTGAAATCTGTATGATTTCTGGTATTCCTGATATTAATATCGGTGATACAATCTGCCCTCAAGGTGCTCCAGATCCAATGCCAATGTTAAAAATTGAAGAACCAACACTATCCATGAACTTCATGGTTAATGATTCTCCATTTGCTGGACAAGTTGGTAAGTTTGTCACTTCACGTAATATTCGTGAACGTTTAGATAAAGAACTTGAAGTAAACGTTGGTTTAAAGGTTGAAGATACAGATTCTACAGATACATTCAAGGTATCTGGTCGTGGTGAATTACACTTAACAATCTTACTAGAGCAGATGCGTCGTGAAGGTTTTGAAATTGCAGTATCACGTCCTGAAGTTATTATGAAGAAGATTGATGGTGTTACATGTGAACCTATCGAAGAAGTTGTAATTGATGTTCCTACAGAATATTCTGGTTCTGTTATCTCTGCCCTCAATGTACGTAAGGGTATCCTTTCTGACATGGAAGAAATTGGTACATATACACGTATCACTTATAAGTGTCCTACACGTGGATTAATCGGATTTAGATCCGACTTCATCAATATGACACATGGTGAAGGTACTATGGTACAGCGTTTAGATGGCTATGAACCATTCAAGGGTGAAATTCCACAGCGTGAAAATGGTGCACTCATTTCCACTGAAACAGGAAGTGCTATGACATACGCTCTTTGGAATATTCAAGAACGTGGTCAATTATTTATCGGTGCACAGACACCTGTATATGAAGGTATGATTATTGGTGTATCCGCTAAGAATATGGATATGGGTGTTAACCCAATCAAAAATAAGAAGATGACAGCTGTTCGTTCTACTGGTAACGATGAAGCGATGAAGCTTGTTCCACCACGCATCTTGTCACTAGAAGCTGCGATAGAATTTATCAATGATGATGAATTAGTAGAAATTACACCAGAAGATATTCGTATTCGTAAGAAGTATCTAACAGAAATCGATCGAAGAAGACACGCTCGTGAGATCGGTAAGATTGAAACTGAAATGTAATTGATTTATCCTGTTATTGAAAGATAGCAGGATTTTTCCTTTCAGAGGTCATGAATATGAAAATAGAACAATTATTAGAAGAGTTGAAAAAAGATCCACGAAATAAAGAATATACAAAGAACGGATACAGTCCCATCTTACAGGTAGATGCTAGCGCAAAAATCTTAATTATCGGACAAGCTCCAGGGTCGCACGTAGAAAGATCGGGAATTCCTTTTGATGATCAATCTGGTATTCGCTTACGTAAGTGGATGGGAATTGATGATAATGAATTCTATAGTAAGGATATCGCAATCTTACCAATGGACTTCTATTATCCTGGTAAGGCAAAAACAGGTGATTTACCACCACGCAAGTTTATTGCGCAAGAATATCATGAGAAGTTTTTAAAGTTAATGCCAAATATTGAATTGACGTTGTTGGTTGGAAAGTATTCTATCGATTATTATCTAGGAAAAAATAAAAAGAAGAACCTAACGGAAACAGTAGAAAACTATCAAGAATATCTACCAAAGTATTTTCCAATTGTTCATCCAAGTCCACTCAACTTTCGATGGCTTGGTAAAAATCCTTGGTTTGAAGAGAAAATTGTGAAAGAACTGCAAAAACGAGTTCGTCAAATTTTAAAGTGAATACCGCAGATACTGCGGTTTTTCTATGCTACAAACATATATAAAATAGAGTATAAATGATAAGGCGAAGCCTTGAAGGTGTATAATATTTATCATAAGTTAAAAAGAAACAACGAATTGATAGGAGATATTGAAATGAAATGTGCAATTTTTATGGCAGATGGATTTGAGACCTGTGAGGGACTGGTAACAGTTGATTTATTACGCCGTGCAGGTTTAATCATTGATATGATTTCGATGAATGAGACACTGACAGTTACAACATCTCATCAAGTGAAGATTCAGGCTGATAAACTGTTTAGCGAGTTTCAAAATGAATATGATGTTATGATTTTCCCGGGTGGAAAATTAGGTACACAAAATCTTGAAAACAATCAGAAACTCGTTGATTTATATGAAACACACTTTAAAGCAGGAAAGTTATCCTGTGCAATCTGTGCAGCACCATCAATTTTAGGTCATCGTGGTTTATTAAAAGATAGAAAGTATACTTGTTATCCAACTTTTGATGAACCAAGCTTTAACGGTGAATACCAACAAGTATTGGCTGTGAAAGATGGCAATTTGATTACAGGTCGTGGTATGGGTGCGACGATTGATTTTGCATTAAAAATCATTGAAACACTATGTGATAAACAAACATTAGAAAATGTAAAGAATGGGATTCAGTATGAACACTCATTCTTACAATCAGAATAGGAGTAAGAATATGAGCGCAGCAGAAAGATTAATACGTTATTGCAAGATTGATACACAATCAGATCCTGCAAATGAACAAGAAACACCTTCCTCAAAGAAACAATTCGATTTAGCAAATCTACTCGTTGAGGAATTAAAAGAATTAGGTTTACAAGATGTATCGGTAGATGAACATTGTTATGTTTACGCAAAGCTACCATCAAACTTAGATAAAAAGGTTGAAACAGTAGGCTTTATTGCACACATGGATACAGCGCCTGATTTTAGTGGTACTGGCGTCAATCCGCGTATCATCGAAAACTTTGATGGTAAGGATATTGCCTTGAATAAAGATGTGACATTATCCATGGAACGTTTCCCATGGATGAAAGAGTTCAAGGGTAAGCGTTTGATGGTAACAGATGGTAATACATTACTTGGTGCAGATGATAAGGCTGGTATTACATCCATCATGGAAGCTCTTGTATACTTGCATGATCATCCCGAAGTAAAGCATGGTGAGATTGCGATTGGTTTTACACCAGATGAAGAAATCGGCAATGGTCCACGCTTCTTTGATGTAGAGAAGTTTGGTGCGAAGTTTGCCTACACAATGGATGGTGGAACTGTACGTGAACTATCAGATGAAACCTTTAATGCGGCATCTGCAGTACTACATTTCAGTGGACGTTCCATTCACCCAGGTTCCGCAAAGAATCGTATGATTAATGCGGCAAAGCTTGCATGTGAATATCAAACAATGATGCCTGCACATGCAGTACCTGAACACACAGAGTTATGGGAAGGTTTTATTCATCTTCATAATATGAAAGGTGATGTAGAAAGTGCAGAGCTTGAATATATCATTCGAGACCACGATTATCAAAAGTTAACAGCGAAGAAAGAGTTGATGTTAAAGGCTGCTGAATTCATCAATACGAAGTATGGTGAAGGTACTGTAACGATTGAAATCAAGGATAGCTATCGCAATATGAAGGAAGTGTTGGATAAAGATCCAACTGCAGTTATCGTTGCGAAGAAGTCCATGGAAGAGTTAGGAATTCATATTCTACAAGAACCAATCCGTGGTGGAACTGATGGTGCGCAACTTTCCTTCATGGGACTACCATGTCCTAATATTGGTTGTGGTGGTGGAAACTTCCATGGTCGCTTCGAATATTGTGTCATCGATGAATTAGAATTATCTGTACAAGTAATCTTGAAGATTATTCAGAACGTAGCAGAGGTGTAATATGATTTGTACATGTACAATTAATCCTTCGTTAGATTATTACATGGAGTTTTCAGAACCGCTTGAAGCAGGTAAAACAAATCGTTCTGATTTGGAATACTATGAAGCGGGTGGTAAGGGTATCAATATTTCTATTGTTTTAAGCAACTTAGGTGTTCCATCACGTGCATTTGGTTTCCTTGGTGGATTTACAAAAGATTTCTATATACGTTTATTAACGAAATATCAGGATATTCGTCCTAACTTCTCTTATATTGATGGAAATACACGTATCAATGTAAAGTGTAATTCTACAACTGACACAAACATGAATGCATGTGGTCCGTATATTCAAGATAAAGATTTAGATAATCTTGCGGGAAAACTAAATACTCTATATGAAAATGATGTTCTTGTATTGGCTGGAAATACACCATCTTATACCGTTGAACATATGGTATCTATCTTAAAGAAGTTGCAGGCAGATGGCATCAAGGTTGTATTGGATACAGATGCTCAGCTTGTAAGGAGTATGTTATCAACAGAGATTTTCTTATTGAAGACAACAAAGGAAGAAGTAAAAGAACTTGTATCCTATCCTGTTGAAACAGTCGATGATATGAGCCGTGCAGCGAAAGAATTACATGCACAAGGTGTAGAAAATGTTATGGTTTTAGATACGGATGGAAATGCAGTACTTGCTTGTAAGGAAGGCACTTTCCAGTGTGATGTATTAGATCCAACAACGATTGTAAATACAGTAGGAACTGGAGATTCTCTCGTTGCGGGATTCTTGATGGAATATAACCGTTCCAGAAATATCGTTGATAGCTTCCGCTTTGGGGCATCTTGCGGTTCTGCGACAGCATACTCTAAGGGTATGGCTACACGTGAAAAGATTGAATCTTTTTCCCATTCTGTTGAAGTAAGAAAAATAGATTGAGTTTTCAAAATTGTGCTATACTAAAACGCAAAGAAAAGAGGTACAAGATGAAAAAAATCTTAACATGCTTATTAGCGGTCGTATTACTAGCAGGCTGCTTCAATAAAACTGAGAGTAAGAAGAACACATCTACAAGTGAAACTTCAAATACACTCACAATCACAAATCCAATCAAATTAAATTCCACAAAGGCAGATATGAAAGGTTATAAGTGGATTCGCAATGATGTTGCAGATTTCCAACTTATCACATTGAAAGAGTCTCTACGTATGTTTGAAGAGGGTGGAACAGGTATTCTTTATTACGGATATGATGAATGTGCTTGGTGTAACCGTGCAGTTCCAGAGTTAAATGAAGTCGCAAAGGAATTAAACTTAACAATTTATTACGTTGACGCTTCTGCGAAAGTTGAAAAAGATGACTACAAGAAGTTACTGGAATACATTGATCCAGTATTAAAGGTAAATTCTTCTGGTGAAAAAGGCTTCTATGTGCCAGCAGTCATCGGTGTAAAGAATGGTAAGCTGGTTGATTATCATGTATCACTTTTAGATGATTTTGAATTATCAAAGGATGATCCAGATAAACAATTGTCCGATGCACAAAAACAAGAATTACAGGATATCTATCGCAAGATTGCGAAAGAAGTCGCTGACTAATGCAAGGAAGGTTTGATCGTTTGGTTGAACCTTTTTATTTTGAAGAATCATCCTACATTGAACTGTAGCGATGATTATGCTATTTTAAGTGCAAAGATGAGGGAAGTATTATGCCGAAATTATTAACTGTAATTATTCCGTGTTATAACGAAGAAGAAAATATCAGATATTTCTATGAAGAATTTTGTAAGAATGATGCTTACTTTTTGAAACATGCAATCATGTATCAATTGATTTTCGTAGATGATGGTTCAACAGATGGAACTGTTACAGAAATCAAGAACTTACATCAAAAGGATAAGCGCGTAAAGCTCCTCTCATTTTCTCGTAACTTTGGCAAGGAAGCCGCAATCTATGCGGGTCTACAACATGCCTCAGGAAACCTCGTCGCAATTATGGATGTAGACTTACAAGATCCACCAACACTACTACCGCAGATGATTGATGAGATTTTTGCGGGTGCTGATCAAGTCGTTGCTAGACGTACTGCACGCAAAGGAGAACCACGTATCCGTTCTTGGTTTGCGAAATTATTCTATAAAATCTTAAATTGTTTCTCACAGACAAAAGTAATGGATGGCGCAAGAGACTATCGTGTTATGAATACGCGTGTGGTAGAAGCTGTTCTTTCCGTTACAGAAAAGAATCGTTTCTCGAAAGGAATCTTTAGTTGGGTTGGTTTTAATACAAAGTGGGTTGCATATGAGAATGTACAGCGTAAATATGGTCAAACCAAGTGGTCATTTTGGCAGTTATGGAGATATGCATATGATGGTCTAACCGCATATTCCACAGCACTTTTATCGATGTCGTCCTTTGTAGGGGTGCTGTTTTGTGTCCTTTCATTTTTGATGATTATATTTGTTGTAATCCGTAAGCTAATGTTTGGTGATCCAACTGCTGGTTGGCCATCACTGGTATGTATTATATTACTGGCATCTGGACTACAACTATTGTCCATTGGTGTGATTGGCCAATACCTAGCAAAGACATATATGGAAGTAAAGAATCGTCCAGTATATATCGTAAAAGAAAAACTATAGGAAACCTGCAATGATAAAGAAACAGCTATATGAATCGGATAGTGTCGATTTGAGGATTCGGGAAGTGATTCCAGTTTCATTTTTTAATCGTTCACCAAAGTCGATTGTTTATAGCATTTATCGTCATGGAGATTATGAGTGTATTGGTGAATGTGATTTACGCTTTGGCATGGATGAAGAATTATACTATGCAGGAAATATAGGTTATCGAATCTATGATGAATTTCGTGGAAACCATTATGCCTATCATGCATGCCAATTGTTACTTCAAATCGCAAAAGAAGAGTATCATTTTCACAATGTGATTATTACATGTTCACCAGACAATATCGCAAGTGATAAGACAATACAATCTCTACACGCAGAACTACTACAGACAGTGAATGTTCCCAAACATCATTGGCTGTATCGACGTGGAGAGAAAGTTAAGAATATCTATTTATTGACACTCTAATTTAGAGAATGAAAAGGAGTTTGATATAATACTTTTATGAAGAAATTATGGCGAATACTGACAGGTCGATTAATGGTAGTGATTCCACTGCTCCTATTACAGTTGGGATTTTTTGTAATACTGTTTTATGGTTCTACAACTTATGGAACTGCAATGCCAGTGCTTGATATCTTAGCGCTGATTATCGCAATCTATATTATCAATCGAAGAAACGATCCATCGTATAAGATTGGTTGGTTATTATTGGTATTAGCTGCACCAGTGATTGGGGTTCCACTTTATCTGATTACAGGAAACCGTAAGGTGCCGAAAAAACTACATCATGGAACCGTACGTGCAACACGTTCCCTTTCAGATCTAATCAAACCAGATGAATCGATACTTGATGATATCCACGATGAAGACGCAAAACAGATCTTCCGTTATGGGATTCGCGGTGGTGGATTTCCAGTTTATGAACACACAACAAGCACCTATTTCAAGAGTGGTGAAGAATGGTATCCAGTATTTAAAAAAGAGCTTTCTAGCGCAAAGCATTTTATCTTCTTGGAATATTTCATTATTAATCAAGGTTGGATGTTAGATGATTTAGTTGCGTTACTTGAGGAAAAGGTTCAACAGGGTGTCAAAGTTATCATGATCTATGATGACTTTGGAGCCTTGGATATCCCAATTCACTTTGATAAACAACTTCAAAAACGTGGGATTGAAACGTATCGTTTCAATAAGATTCGTCCATCTCTAGCAGCCTTAATGAATAATCGTGACCACCGTAAGATTACGGTGGTAGATAATCGTGTTGCCTTTACAGGTGGCGTGAATATCTCGGATGAATACATCAATCGACATCGTCGTTTTGGTTATTGGAAAGATAGTGCCATCATGATTGAAGGGGATGCAGTATGGTCCTTTACTTGTATGTTTTTAGGGATGTATACCTATGTGCGTGGTACAAATGATAGTATCGATTACGAGCAATATCATTTGTTATATGAGTATCCTGAAAATGCGAAGGGTTTCTATCAACCATACTCCGATACCCCTACAGATGAAGAACCATTTGCGTTAAATGTGCATTTAAATATGATTCAACATGCAAAGGAATATATCTATATCGACGCACCTTACCTAATCCTAACGGAGTCAATGAAGACTGCACTGAAGATGGCTGCGAAGAATGGTGTAGATGTGCGTATTTTAACACCACATATTCCTGATAAAAAACTTGTATTCCAGATTACCCGTGGACATTATTTCGATTTAATTTCAAACGGTGTTAAAATCTATGAGTACACACCAGGTTTCAACCATGCCAAGAATATGGTGGCTGATGATAAATTCGGTATCGTGGGTACAGCGAATA
>CALEMV010000272.1 GCA_937910655.1 uncultured Solobacterium sp. | reverse complement strand
AACAGCGACTTTTCCATCACGATTTGGGCAGGTCATTCCTGTTTCGAGTGCTACTTTATACAGTTTTCGTCCAAAGGTATCTTTAAGATATTGTGGAAGTGAATAATACAGTTGTTTCATATCTCTATTCTATGATGAAATGCATAAGAAAAGAAGATACTTCATTACATATCTTCTCTTACAAATCGAATCTTCATACCACCTTTGACTAGTTTTAGAATCGATAAGTCTTTAGGTGATACATGTCCAATGATATTGACGCGATTATCTGCTGGAAGTGGGCTACGTACAATCTGTACTTCACCTGCATAACGTAAGTACGCATCATTATCCATTGTGATTGCTCCAACTTCGCGTGTAATTGTATTATTTGGTACGATGTGATCATCTGCTTTCTTTAATAAACGTGCTTCTTCTACACGAATAATCCATGATGGACTATCGATGCGACAAGTAACTTCTTTATCATAGAAATGTTCCGCATGTTTCAAAGTAACTGGAATATCAATGACACCCGTATCGCAATAGGATTGAATACGTTCAATCTCATATGTACTAATACCTGGATCTCCCACAAACACCTGGTCTACATGGTACTTTAATGTCAGTTCCATAAACGCTGCATATGGAGAAATGTGACGATGATGTTCTAGGGTTGGTAGACCCTCAAAAATTGGCCCACGTTTTAATACATCCCCAGGAATAAAGGCAATCACATGGATACCTGCATCCTGTAATGACTTGGTAATCCGTAAGAAGTACTCTTCATCTAGTCCTGTTTCACTACGTGGATAGTAGTTATGCATGGCAAGGATTTCTTTGCCTTCACGTACTAAGTCTTCTACTTCCTCAACACGTATTGTTGAAGCGTTTAATACAATTGGCATCTCTTTGGCTAACGCCAGCATTTCCGCGTGATTAAACCCATAATCCAAACGTAATGCATATACATCTAGCAACTTCGCAATTTCTCGTACAGATGAAACCCGGAATAACTCCAATGATTTTGTGGATACATCTGCTACGATACGGAAGCCTTCTTCGTTTAACCATGCACACATTGCATGCATGTCTTTTGTGTATGTATCACTAAACTCTTCAGCGATGTGTAATGACACAAATACAAGTGGATGATTTTTTCCTACACCTTGTAGGTATGCCTTCTGTTTTTCAAATGTGCTTAAGAAAACAGAATATCCTAATGAATTTGCCATGTTATTTCTCCATGATTGCTTCACGAACATGACCACAAGCTTGCTGTAAACGCATTAATGCATCTTCATAAGAACAGTTTGCTAGTATCATTGTGATAGCGACTTTACAGGAACCCTTTGCTGCATCTATCGTAGCACGTGCTACAGAACGTTCAACTCCTGTAGCCTCCATAACAATATTTTCTGCGCGATTGCGTAGTTTTTCATTTGTCTGCATCACGTCGACCATGAGGTTTTGATATGCCTTACCAAGACCTACCATCGTAGCTGTAGAAATCATATTGAGAATCATCTTCTCAGCTGTACCAGACTTTAAACGTGTGGAACCCGTTAATACTTCAGCACCCACAGGAACATCCACTGCAATTTCTGCAACTTCACCAATCTTAGAATGATGTGTATTGGAGATTGCGGCTGTATGACAACCTAGCTGTTTTGCATACGCTAAACCACCAAGTACATATGGAGTGCGACCACTTGCTGCTAGACCGATCACGATATCTCTCTTATTTAATCCAATTTGAATCAAATCTTGTTTTCCTAGTTCTGCAGAGTCTTCTGATCCTTCACGCGCTTTGATGAAGGCTCCTTCACCACCCGCGATTAGACCAACAACTACATCAGGAGATACACCAAAGGTTGGAGGGCATTCTGCCGCATCTAATACCCCAAGTCTTCCACTTGTACCAGCGCCCATGTAAATGATTCTTCCACCTTGGCTGATTGCCTTGATGCAATACTCGATTACCTTTGAAATATTAGGAAGATGTGGTTGAATCGCAGACGCAATTAACGCATCCTCGCGGTTCATTTCTGTAATGATTTCAAGTGAACTCATCTGATCTAGATTCATTGTATTTTCATTGCGGTGTTCTGTAGCGATTGTTTGCAGATTAATTGTCATATGCGTATTCCCCCTATGGAAATTCCTACTATATCCATATTATAGGAAGAATGATAACAAAATTTCAATATTGATACTTTTTTTCGAAATAATATTTCTGTTTTTGGGATAATATGCTATTGTTTCTATAGGAGAATACAGCCATGAAAAATGCACTTATTCGATTACGTGAACATTACCACGAGTTAGCCGGTGCAGAAAGAACTGTCGCGGAATATATTCTTAAAAACCCTGAAACCGCAAGTACACTTTCTGTGCAGGAATTAGCACATAAAAGTTTTTCATCCCCATCTGCGGTTGTTAGAATGTGTCATCGTATCAACTTTGATGGATATAAAGATTTTAAACGCAGTCTAACAATTGAATTAGCACTTCATGCCAAGACTGGCGAGCAGATGTATAACGAAGAAATCAAGAGAAGTGATAATATCGCAGATATTATTCGCAAGGTAACTGCCAAAAATGCAAAGTCCCTTGATGAAACTGAGAAATTAATGGACGTTGAAACCTTACGCGAGTGCGTTAAGATTATGAATGATGCACGAAATGTCATTCTTGTTGGAATGGGTGCTTCCCTAGTTACTCTACGTGATTTATATCTGAAGTTACTACGTATCTCAAAGCCATGTACCATTAATGAAGACTGGCATTCACAGCTTCTTAGCTGTAAGAACAGTACTGCAGAAGATGTAGCGATTGTTTGTTCCTACTCTGGTAATACCACCGAAGTTATTACATGCATGAATGCTCTGAAGGAAAACCTAACTCCAATCATCGCAATTACACGTTGTGTTGATACACCAGTTTCTAAGCTGGCGGATCATAAATTATATACAACCGAGAATGAATCCCTTTTGCGTACAGCCGCAATGTCATCTCGTATCTCTCAGTTAAACATTATTGATATTCTCTATACTGCACTCGGCACGATGAATTACGATGAAACGATTAAAGTATTACATCGTACTTACATTGAAAAACCAAAGAACTAAAAAAGCGGAGACCCCGCTTTTTAATATTGTTGTAATAAACCTTTTAGAGTACTTGCGAATTTCTCACGATCAACACCAAGCATTACCATAGTTTCACGTGTCTTAAACTTTGTATCACTCCATATGTCTGTAACCGTCTTACCAAAACATAAGCGACTCTGTGTTTCCACATAGACACCTGCTTTTTGTCCTGTAAAGATTTCAGGATATTGCAAGTAAATCAATGGACATGCATCATGGATACATATGATTTCTCGCTTATAGTTTTTGATATAGAAGTTGAGATAAGATTGTACAACATCCATAAAGAAATGACTAATCTTCGTATTAAAATTGCGGATGTCTTGAATATCTTTAGCATCTAAATAG
>CALEMV010000271.1 GCA_937910655.1 uncultured Solobacterium sp. | reverse complement strand
GAGACAGATTAGATTCCCTGCCGCACCACCTATCATTAATGCAAGAGATATTCCTGTTAATATATCTGGTTTCTTTACAAATAGATACCAACCCATTACACCAATCGCCACTGCCGCAACCAGTGCAAGTACGCCCTGTTGTCCAGATAGTAATGACCATGCCATACCAGTGTTTTGTACATATGTAATATGAAAGAAACCTTCTATTACAGGGATATCATGAAACAACCCTAAACTAGCTGCCCACATCTTTGAAAATAAATCAATTAATACTGTAACGATAATAATACCGATATAAATCATAGCTACCTCAATTCTTTCGTAAACTATAGTTCTTTGTAAATACTGCAAACTCCAACAGTTCAAATGGTTCAAATCGCGAAGTTAGCTTTTCATATGCGGCTTCAAACATAGATCCTTCTGTTTCTTCAAACAATCTTTTTTGAAGTCTTTCATGTAATACAGCTGATTCTTCCTTATCGAATACTTCATGACGAACAGCCACAATTTCGTCATTACCACTCACAAAGACAATCTCAAATCCAAATGGATTTTTAGATTTAATTGCCTCAATAAAGTCAGTATCTCCATCCTTTACATAAAATGGTAAATCACTAGCTTCTAAACAATCAAATATCTCTAATACAAATGCATCGATAATTCCCTTTTGAATAAAGGATACTGTCACATCAGATGTCTTTAATCTAATTAATTCCTCTGCTGTCCAAATATCATCCTTTACTACAAACAAGAATGTATCGTCTTTAAAATCAATCCAAATTCCATTTTCGCAAGAAGGATATTTCTGACCAACTTGAAAAATTGTATGTGTTGTGCTTTTATTCACGTTACTCATTTTAACATCCTCCAACTAAATACTTTAGTGTTTCTTTAAGAAGTTTGTTACAAATTCCAATTGTGATAATGCATAGTAATACATATCACCAATCATGTTATACGCAAGATCTTCCGATAGTACACCACAGTTTAAATCCTCAGGAAGTTTTCCATCGTTATATGCTTGTGCATCATCGAACCAATCTTGGCTACCATAATACTTACTAACCGCATCATACTTCTTCATCACACGCTTTAGTTTTTTTGTTGCCTTAATTGTTTCTGCAAGCACAGCATTTACTTCATTCATGTTTGCTTCCATTGTTTCAATACGTTCTACTTGTTTCGTTTTCTTTTTCATATTTATCACCTTTTAATATTTTAGCATAACTTAGAAAAAGATACCCTAGGGTATCTTTATTCAATTGCATTTACGATGTCTAATACTGCTTCTTTAATCTTCGCATTTACTGCAAGAGCTTCCTCACGAGAGGCTTGCTTTGTATAGAAGTAGAACTTAATCTTTGGCTCTGTTCCAGATGGACGTACCGCAAACCAACTATCGTTATCTAAGTAGAAACGCAATACGTTAGATGCAGGAATATCTTCATATCCATGTAAGTAATCAATTACCTTATCTACTTTGTATCCAGCAACTTCTGTTGGTAAATTGTTTCTAATAGAAACCATCATGCGCTTGATACGTTCTGCACCTGCAATACCTTCTAATACAAGGTTTGGTTCATCTTCTGCATAGAAGCCATACTTCTCATATAACTCCTGTAATACATTCCATAATGTCTTACCTTGCTTACGATAGTAAGCAGCAGCTTCTGCTACTAACATACCAGCAGAGATACCATCCTTATCACGGATATCTACACTAGCCGCGTAACCTACAGATTCTTCATAACCAAATAGATACGTATATCCTTGTTCAAGTAATGCAGGAATACGTCCACAAATATTCTTGAAGCCTGTTAATGCTTCATACATTTCAACGCCATACGCATTAGCCATGACAGTACTCATTGTAGAAGTAACAATTGACTTAATCATGACACCCTTTTCAGGTAATGTTCCAGCACTCTTATGACCTTCTAAGATGTAATTGACTAATAAGTATCCTGTCTGGTTACCATTTAATGGGATATAGTTACCATCATCATCACGCAATTCAATTGCGAAACGGTCACTATCTGGGTCAGTAGCCATTAATAGTTCAGCGCCAACCTTCTTACCAAGTTCTTCACTCATCTTGAAGGCTGCAGGGCTTTCAGGGTTAGGATAACCTACTGTTGTAAAGTCTGGATCTGGATCTTTCTGTTCTGGAACGATATGCCAATTCGTAAATCCACGGTCCTTCATCATTGTCGCAAATGGAATAGACCCTGCACCATTGAGTGGTGTATATACAAGTGGAATATCTAAGTCAATTTCATCACCACTGTGAATTGCTAGACTTTCTACAAGATCTAAATATGCACGGTCATATTCTTCAGATAATACAACAATCTTGCCAGAAGCTACGCCTTCATTGAAATCAGACTTTTTAATACCATTCCAAATATCAACTGCGTTAATTCTTTCTTCCATACCATCCGCAACAGTACTACTTACCTGACAACCATCACTCCAATAAGCTTTATAGCCATTGTATTCCTTAGGATTATGAGAAGCAGTAATGTTAATACCAGATGTTGTACCTAACTTTCGAATCATAAACGCAAGTTCAGGCGTAGGGCGTAAGTCTGGGAATACATACGTTTTAATTCCATTCGCTGCGAAAATACCAGCAGATAATTGTGAGAATTCTTTTGAGAAATGTCTTGGGTCATGCGCAATTACAATACCCTTATCCATTGCTTCTTGTCCCTGTGCACAAATATACTCTGCTACACCTTGGCTTGCTTTACCAACTGTATAAAAGTTCATGCGGTTTGTACCAGCACCAACAATGCCACGTAAACCAGCAGTACCAAATGCTAAATTTTGATAAAAACGTTCTTTGATTTCATTATCATCATCCTTGATAGCCAACAATTCATCTTTCAGGGGGTCACCCTCAGGTAACATTCGAACCCATTCTTCATATCTTTGTTTATAATCCATTATTTTTAACCCTCCGATTATGTATCTCTATTTTAAACTAAAACATGAAATGTTGAAACAATGGGAAGATAAATTCATAAAGCACAACAATCTGTTCTTATCAATTAAAAAGCAGACCGCAAAAGCCTGCTTTACTTATTTCTTAAC
>CALEMV010000270.1 GCA_937910655.1 uncultured Solobacterium sp. | reverse complement strand
AGAGGTAGCGAGGTTGGCTTGAGATTTAATGAGTTCAATGCGATCAGAGACGGCGGATTGTTTACCTGCTCCGCTAATAATCGTAGAGCTGTCTTTGGTGGCAATGATTTTCTTGGCTGAACCTAGGGCAGAGATTTCTGTGTCTTCAAGCTTCATGCCCTTATCCTCAGAAATAACGATGGCATCAGTAAGAACGGCGATATCTTCGAGGATCTCCTTGCGGCGATCACCAAAAGCTGGGGCTTTGAGAACGAGCGAATTGAAGACACCTTTTAGCTTATTAAGGACAAGAAGTGAAAGAGCTTCACCGCTGACTTCTTCGGCGATAATTACGAGATCTTTGTGGCCAGATTGGGCTACTTTTTCTAGGATTGGAAGAATTTCGCTGCTACTTGAGATTTTCTTATCAGTGAGAAGGATGAGGGGTTTATCAAAAATAGCTTCTTGGCGATTGACGTCGGTGACAAAGAATGGTGAGCTGTACCCTTTGTCATAGCTGAATCCTTCAACGATTTCCTGTTCCATCTCTAGACCTTGGCCAGCTTCAACGGTGACGATACCGTCTTTACCAATCTTGCTGATAACGTCGGCAATTAATTTACCAATTTCAGGGTCGCCAGCTGAGATGGTAGCGACTTCAGCAACTTTTTTGTCATCACCGGCAATCTTTTCGGCGGTTTGATTAATTTTTTCAACGATTTCTTGGCCGGCTTGTTCGATACCCTTTCTGAGTTCCATTGGGTTGACGCCAGCGGCAATAAGTTTATTGGCTTCGTTTAAGATGTTGTAGGTCAAGACAGTGACAGTGGTGGTACCATCACCAGCAACTTTGTTGAGTTTTTGGGCGGCAGATTTGATGAGTTTAGCACCAATTTGTTCGCCTAAATTCTCTTCAGAGCTACCAAGGTCAACAGCTTCGGCTACGGTGACACCATCGTGGGTGATGGTTGGGTTACCATAGGATTTTTCGATTACTACGTTTTGGCCTTTAGGGCCGAAAGTGACTTTTACTGCATCATAGAGCTGTTTGGCGCCGCTTAAGACTTTGTCGCGGGCTTGGTCAGCGTAAAAAATTTTCTTTGCCATAATTTCCTTTCGAATTGAATCTTGATATTAAGATAATAGGTTTACTAAATTAGTTGATGGTTGCAAGAATGTCTTCTTCTTTTACGATTAGATATTCTTGATTATCAATTAATTAAAATATATCGTAGAAGAACCGTTGTTTCCTGTATTGCAGCAGAAACATTGTTATATATCGTGATAACTATATTACTCTCATTGCATTTAAATGTATTAGCTACCTATGCTTTACTTTTAGGAGGTATGAAAACAACTTATTTGATTGACCAGGAACGGAAATATAACAAGCTTTAATCACAGTAGGAAATCATTTATCAATTTTTAGCGTTATAACGGTATTCTACATTAATTAAATATAGAAATTCTGAAGTAGTATTTCTATAACAAAATAAAAGGAAGCCTTACATTATAGTAGATTGGCTTCCATTTTATTTTAGTAATTTTCCTTCTTAACTTCGAAGAAGCTTTCCTTGTAGCTGCATAGTGGGCAAATCTTAGGAGCCTTCTTGGACTCAATTGTATAACCACAGATTTCGCACTGCCATACTACTGGCTCGTCCTTTTCGAATACTTGTGAGTTTAAGACATTAGCCTTTAACTTCTCGTATCTTTCTTCGTGTTCCTTTTCAACCTTAGCTACCATGTCCATCTGAGCTGCGATACGTGTGAATCCTTCTTCACGAGCTTCTGCAGCCATTCTCTTGTACATGTCTGTCCACTCGTAGTTTTCACCATCAACACCCATCTGTAAGCATTCATGAGTTGTTGGGATAGCGCCACCGCATAATGCGATGAACCACTGCTTAGCGTGTTCCTGTTCGTTACGTGCTGTTTCTAAGAAGATGTTTGCGATTTGTTCGTAACCTTCTTCACGAGCCTTTTCAGCGAAGAAAGTGTACTTGTTGCGAGCCATTGACTCGCCAGCGAATGCATCATTTAAATTCTTTTCAGTTTTTGAACCCTTTAATTCCATTGCTTGTGTCCTCCTCATTTAGACAATCTTTGCAAATTCCCTCAAAAATAGTGACATGACTGAATACTTTTCCACCGGTGAATTTTTCTACCTTTTCATCTGGGCAAGAGTCATAAGGCATTTCACCAAGGTCAATCATCTTACCGCACTTTGTGCAACGTAAGTGATCGTGTGGAGCGGGGTTACCGTCATAGAAGTTGTAGCCTTCACCTGTATACTTACGAATCACACCTTCTTGGACGAGAAGATTGAGATTGCGATATACAGTTGCTAAACCAATGCCGGTCTCCTTTTGATCTAAAGCAGACTTAACTTCTTCCGCAGTCATATGCGTTCCAACTCCTTGGATGATATTCAATATTTCCTGTTTTTGATAAGTCTGTCTTCTTTTCATAATCACCACTTATTGAGAACCATTATCATTATAGAATGATTTATTTTGAATTCAACACCTTTGCTCAAAGAAGTTTGTGATTTTTTCGCATGTTAGAACTAACTAACCTGAAAATATTTCATTTTTAATGAAAGTTAGACACATTTAAACAATAAAAAACGGCATTTCTGCCGTTTTAAGAGATTGGATCAAGGATAGTGTATCCTTCTTCCTTACATTGTTCGATTGTTTCTGCGTTTGCGACAATGCAGGATGTTGGCTCTTGTAATGCCTTTTCAAAGAGTTCTACGTATCTTGCAAGATCTTCTCTTGTCATAGATAGAATTTTCTTACGTGCAGCACATAAGTTTTCGTATGTAGTATTACGGAAGTAGCGAATATCTGCTAGACGTACTTTCGCAGCAGGTGCTAAGAGTGGCTCTGCAGCTGCGATTGTACCAATGATATATCCTGCTAAGTCGGTTTGCTCATCTTCAGCGAGTTGCTTGATACGTTTGTAGATATCTCGGTAAACCTCAATGGAATGTAAAGGACTTGGGTCACGGTAGGAGTATGCGGCGATATTTCCATTTGGATTTGCACTAAAGCCTGTACCATACGCATTGCCTTTCACACGAACTTCAGTCCATAGATAATCATAGGTCAATAGATGAGCGATTACCTGCAAGCATGGATCGTATTCAAAGTTGAATGACTTAATGTTAGTACCTGCAGCAGAGTAGGAGATACCTGCTGGGATTTGAAGTGCTTCTTTTGGTTCTTGTAAGAGTGGGTAGTGTACAACATTTCCCTGTGCTTCGATGCGATTGATACCAGCGATGAATTCTTCTACAACATCTAAATGATCACCAGTTACACTCGCAATCAGACGATCCTTAGAGAATAATACTTCCTGATACATCTCAAATTCATTGATGACTTCATCGATCATCTCATCGTAGTTATCTTCTAACTGCTTACTAAATAATGCATTCTCATATCCACCGATATATTCACGGAATACACCTTCTGCACTATGGTGCGCAGATACACGACGCATTGCGAAGGAATGCCCATTCATGATGATGGATTGTCTTGCGCCTTCGTTACCTTGTTTGAGAATAGGTAAGATTTCTTCCTTTGTAAACTTTGTATCTTTGATTACTTCTAAGATCAGTGGGACAACCTTATCTACATTTCTTTCAAGTACCGAACAGGATACCGCAAGAACTGGAATACATGCATCAGAACGATTATCTGGTGAGTATACGTCTGTTACAATATTTAAGGAACCAAGGTCCTTGCGTACAGCACGTTGTAACTCACTAACTGTTTTCTTGGTAGTTGGTAAGTTCATGAGTAAATCAGTAAATAAACCAACCGCTGGTAAATGCTTGATTGTAATTCCTGCAAGTGAGAAGTAGAAGAATAGGTATACAATACCTGATTCTTGTGCAGGATGAACCAGTGTCTTAACAGACTGCACTTTTTCAATTTGTAGTGGAAGGTCTTCTGGCTTTTCATCAATCTCTGAAAGATGAATCTTTGGTAAGGTAGCTAGCTGTTCCTTTGTGTCGGTAGATTGTTGCCAGAGGTCTAATGCCTTGTTTTGTTCGATATACTTTAGAACATTCTCTTTACTAGAAGCCTTAATATCTGCTAGACGTTTCTTTTCATCTGCGATACGCTCAGCTCCCATTGTTGTGGATGGCACGACAGTAAGAGAGTTTAGATGTTCCTCATCTAATAAGAAGGATGCTAAGAGTTCTTCAAAATATCCTTGTTCAATCTTTTCACGTAAGATATCAAATATCTTTCCATTAAATAGTGGTTCTGCTGGATCACCACCATATAACCAACTGTCCATTGCACGTTGTCCATACATTAAACCTGCAGGCTCATGACTTTCACGATAACGGAATTCCATCTGGTTGATTGTTGCGTGTAATTCTTCGTGGTCTAGTCCATTCTCTACAAGTTTGCTTGTGGTAGAGCGTAACGTTACTCGGATTGCATCATACTTCTTAGCATCTGTGTTACGAATGGTTAAGACGAGCCATGGTTGTTGGATACCATCATATAAGTCTAAATCAACATCTTCACCAAGGTTGTTATCTAGGATAGCCTTCTTTAATGGTGATTCATTGTTGGCCACAAGTGTGGAAGAGAGTACAGACCATGCGATATTTTGTACATAAGAATCATATGTAGAAATAATCTTCGCAAAAGAGATATGAGAGCGATTTTCTGTAGGTTCATTTTCACTGACTTCGTAGGATATACGATTGTGTACAGCTGGTAGAACCTTCTGCATAGGAATTGCGAAATCCATCTCTTCCTTTTGATAGTTAACAAAGTATTCTTCATGGATAAAACGAAGTACTTCATCAATATCTAGGTTACCATCTACCCAAATACGAGCGTTGGATGGATGATAGAACTTCTGATGTGTTTCGATAAACTTCTCATAAGTTAAATCTGTGATGTAACGTGGATCACCACCAGATACATATTTATAGCAGTTATCTGGGAATAACATACGATTAAGTTCATCTACGATTGTTTCATCAACAGAGGAGAAGGCGCCCTTCATTTCATTGAGTACAACACCACTATATTCCATCTCTTCATTTACATCATGAATCTGATAATGCCAGCCTTCTTGTAAGAAGATATTTGGATTCGTATAGATTGCTGGTTGGAATACCGCATCCATATATACAGAAATGAGGTTCATATAGTCTTTGTCATTGCGACTACTTACCGGATACATTGTCTTATCTGGATACGTAAAAGCATTTAAGAATGTTTGTAAACTACTCTTTAATAGTTCTACAAATGGTTCACGTACAGGATACTTCTTTGAACCATTTAGAACACTATGTTCTAGAATGTGGAAAATACCCGTATCGTTATCAGGGATTGTTTTGAAGGTAATCGCAAAGGTCTTATTTTTATCATCACGTTTTAACCAACAGAGTTCTGCGTTTGTTTGAACATGGCGGAACATATATAAAGTTCCTTTTGCGTCTTCAATATCTTTGATTTGTTCAAGGACAAATCCATGTAGCTTGTTGTTTAGTTCTAAATTCATACTGAACCTCCATACCTGTTAATCATACAGCATTATTGTACAGAATCATAAAAAAAGATGCTCGTAAGCATCTTTAGTCAATAATTTGGTTGATGACGATTTCTGCACGTCCTAGGTTGATATGATCTCCCTCGTGAATACGAGCCTTACCAAGTGGTGGTAGTTTAATTCCGTTTAAGTATGTTCCATTATGTTCAGAAACATCTGCTAAATAGAATGTATCACTTTCGATTAATATGCGTGCATGTTTACGGCTGATTGCTGGTTCATTGATGACAAGGTCACAACTAGCAGCTTCACGACCGATTAAGCATGGTAATTTACTAATTGTATGGTCCTTTGTTTGTCCTGCTACTTTGATTGTAACGAGAATCTTTGGATCAGCTTCATCTAGATTTGTTGTAGAGAAGATTTCTTCGAATAGTGTTGCGGAATCGTCATTATTCTTTTCGCGAATTGGTGTATCCAAGGAATCAACCTTTACTGGAGCGATTGATGGAGACACTGGCATTACAGGTCTTTCTAAATCAGTAAGAACTGTTGTCGCAGCGAGCTTATCTTCTTCATTCTGCTTTGGTTGTTGTACTGGTTCTGGTTTTGGAGCGATTGGTGTAGCTTGCACAACTTTCTTAGCCTGTGGCTTTTTTGTTGTACTAATATCATTTCCTTCCGCATCTACATAATATGTATTTTTCTTAAATGCCAAATAGATAACGGCTAGAAGTAGAACAACATTTGTACCGACTAGGCCCATGATAATCAATTTGACAATTGTTGGATCACTTAACATAAATTACTCCTCTTATTAATATCGTTAACCTTATAATACAACAAACCTTACATTTTTTCACGTTCACTTACATCGCGTGTAATTTCAACGATTGGAGATGGTCGTGATAATTGGGTTTCTGCGTAGATATCCTCTTCTGTTGGTGGAACGATAGGAATATCATTCTTGGACTCTAAGCGAATCGTGCGGTATACGATGATATCTAGGATTGCAACGAAGATAAAGAAGAAGATTAGTCCAATATCGGATTCTACCATCAGAGTTGCGTCAAAGATTGTATGCAGTAATACCGCAAATGCATACGCTGCTTTTAGATTGAGTGCCTTTGCGTCTGGGTTATTGACAGCTTCAGATACTTTAGCGTGACCGTAGTATAAGCCCATGTATACCGCAAAACTCATGTGCCCTGGAATTGTTAGAAGTGCACGCTGTAAAGCAACACCTGTTCCATAATTAAATACATAGAAGACGTTTTCTAATGCCGCAAATCCAAGTGATACAAATACAGCGTATACAATACCATCAAAGCGATAATTGAATGCTTTGTCTTTCCATGTGAATCGATAGAGGAAGAAGAACTTTGCGCCTTCTTCGATGAGTCCAACAAAGATTGCGGTTAGGATACCGTAATTGACTTGTGTAGCAGTTACTACATTTTCCAAAAGATAATAGACAACCTGTTCGGAAATCATCTCTAATATGATTGCGATTGGTACAGAGAGTAGACCACCAATAATACACTTTAGTAATAAGAGTGGTGGTTCTTTTTCTTTATCATCATTGCGATAGATATAAATCATGAAGAAGATTGCAGGTAAAATCGCAATCGCAAGATAGAACAGTGTTTGTTCTAAGGTTAATTGTCCGTATTGATTTAACATTCGTTAGCACACACCTTTCTGATCAGTTTTTCCATGAACTAAATCATAGATCTGATTTTTTGAGATACCTGTCTGTTTGGCAACTTCTTTGATTGCGGCACTTGTGGACATTCCACTTTCAATAGAAGTATTTACCATATTCAGGATTTGCCCCATATCGATATCTTTTTCATAGTCATCTTGATTGCCTTCAATCACAACAACCATTTCACCTTTTAACTCTGAGGCAATCGGTAGGATCTCGGAAATTGTACCACGGATAAACTCTTCATGTACTTTTGTTAATTCACGAGCGATACAGATATGACGATCACCTAATACATCTAAGCAACTTTGTAGCATCTTCTCAATGCGATGCGGTGCTTCATACATAATGAGTGTCATTGGATATGACTGGTACAGACGTAGTTTCTTAACACAATCATGTGTAGAAGATGGTAAGAAACCAATGAAGATAAATGGCTGTGCAATTAATCCTGAGGCAACAAGTGCATTCAAGAAAGCACTACAGCCTGAAATTGGCACAACATTATATCCAAGAGCTGTCACTTCACTGACAACTCTTTGACCTGGATCGTTGATAAGTGGATATCCAGCATCGGATATTAAGGCAATATTATTTCCTTGTGATAGTAAGTTAATAATGCCTTTTGTACTGGATGCTTCATTAAAGTTTTGATAAGCAATCAATCGCTTTGAAATACCAAAATGTTTTAGTAACTGTCCACTATTACGTGTGTCTTCACACGCAATTACATCGACGCTATTTAAGACATCGATAGCTCGTGGAGTCATCTCGTTGAGATTTCCGATTGGAGTAGGTACTAAATAGAGCGTTGGTTTTTCATTTTCGAAGGATTTCTGGCGGTTCATGCTTTATCGCCCTCATCTTTTTTCTTGCGTCCAAATGTACGCACAGTAACATTCTTGCGTTCAGCACTATTCTTTTCCACGTTTTGGCGTGGTTGATTCTGCTTGTTGGAATGTGCTTTGTTTGGTTTCTTATTGTTGTTTGGACGGTTATTTTGTGGTTTTGATGACTCGACATGAACAGTTGGTAAGTCGGTTGAAACGTGAACGGCTTTATCTTTATTCACTGGTGCAGCTACACCCTCATGAACCATCGTACGGTGTACTGGTTTATCATTCTTTTGGTTGTTCTGTTGAACAAAGCCTTTACGTGGAATAGCTTTCTCGCGTAAATTATCCAAAGAAATAAAGAGTACTTGTTCACGGTTTTCTAACTTAGCTTCTTGCTTCATGACATTCATGCTTGTAAGACGGTAAACCATGCCATCATATTCAACTTGAGATCCCATCTTAGGAAGTCCTGCTGTTAGTTCTTTATAATCATTTTCTTCATACTTCAAGCAGCACATTAACTTACCGCACATACCAGAGAGTTTCTCTACGTTAAGGGCGAGCTGTTGAGTCTTAGCCATATTGATAGAAATAACATCGAAGTGATTCTTGTACCGGCTGCAACATGTTTCCATACCACACATACCAATACCGCCGACCATCTTAGCCTTATCACGTTCGCCAATCTGACGTAATTCAATACGGCAGTGTAGACGAGTTCCTAATACCTTTAAAAGCTCGCGGAAATCGACACGTTGATCAGCGAGGTATACAAATAGAACCTTTGAGCGATCAAGAGTATATTGCGCACTCATTAGATTCATATCGAGATTTAAACTTTGAATTTCTTCGTTACAGATACGATACGCTTCACTTTCCGCAATGGCATTTTCAGCGTACATCTTTTGGTCTTTCTCTGTAGCGAGACGAATAATTGGTTTTGTTGGCATATGTAGATTGTATCTTTCGATACATAAAGCATCTGCATCTACCTCACCCATTTCAATTCCTTGTGCTGTTTCTACAACAACCCAGCTTCCTTTTTTGATATCTGCAGTATCGCAGCCAAAAGAGTACGGTTTTGTAGCATTCTTAAATCGTACAGCGACAGAATAGTCATATTTCACTGTCGGTTGTTCTTGTTCTTGGTGCATTGGACAACCGCATGAACCGTGTTCACATTCCATGTTCATGGTTGAATTCCTCCAATCTATAGAAGGTTTGATCCATTAATAGATTTAAATCAATAAATCGATTAATCTTATCTTTTTGTTCTTGTAAGATAATGATCAATTCTCCATATTCTTTCTGTTTGTTTATTTCTTGTTGTAATAATTCTTTGTACCAATGTGGTCCTTCAACATGCTTGCATATAACATCATGGGCAAATAATGACATGAGGTCGAAGAAGCCATTGAGTAATAAAATGTTTTCTTTCTTTGCTTTTGCACTATCTTTTTCGCTTGAACGATAGGAGATATCATAATCTACCAATAGTTCTTCGCGACTTCCTTCAAGATTAAAGTATTGTCTAAACATCATCTTGCAGGTTTCAAAGATAGAACTGTCCGCAAATTCCTTCATTTGGTTAATATCTTTTACAAGGTGAGAGATAAAGTAAGCATCCACATCTTGTACGCCAACTTCTTTCGCTTTGGAAAGTAGATAGTCTTCTGATAATGGGGAGAAGGGGATTAACGTACAGCGTGAAACAATGGTTGGTAAGATACGATCGATGTTATCAGTTGTAAGAATAGCGACAACACCAGATGCTGGTTCTTCCAAAAACTTTAACATACTGTTTTGCGCAGAGATACTTGCGTTCTCTACGTTTTCTAGAATGTATACACGAGATCCATCCCCATCTTCTAATGCAGTCTTAGAGAATTTCTCTTGGATTGCGTCTACATCATCTTTAGAGATAGCACTCTTAGAGCCATCTAATAAAACCATGTCTGCATACAAGCCCTCATCTACACGACGACATGTATTGCATTCTTCACAAGCAACTCCTTGGTGCCGCTTACAAAAGATACTCTTTGCGAATAAAAGAGCAGCTTCATGTTTTAGGGTTCCATGAGGACCGGATAAAAGATAAGCATTCGCAACTCTATGATTCATGCATGCATTTTCTAATGCATGATAAAACAGAGGTTGTTGTTGCTGTAACTCATCCTTGCGCATCTAATAATCCTTTCACAATTTCATAGGACTTTTGAATCACTGTATCGACATCAGCGGTCGCATCTACGATAATCATACGATCAGCGTATTTCTCAATCACCTTTTGATAACCTTCATGAACACGCTCGTGGAATTCGATACTTTCTTGGTCAAGTCGGTCTAATACTTCTCTTCCTCTACGAATACGCTTTAAACCTGTTTCTGCATCAATCTGTAGGAAGATTGTCTTATCAGGCATGTGGTTTTCAATCGCAAATTGGTTGATTTCATAAACTTCATCCATACCAATCTCACGACCGCAACCTTGATATGCTAAGGAACTATCCACAAAGCGGTCACTGATGACATGTATACCTTGTTCAAGAACAGGTAAAACCTTATCCACAAGATGCTGTCTTCTACTTGCAGCATAGAGTAACGCTTCTGTTCTAGCATCCATCTCTGTATTCTTAGGGTCTAAGATTACATGGCGAATCTGTTCGGCAATATTGGAACCGCCTGGTTCTCTTGTATAACGTACCTGATAGCCATCTGCTTCTAGCATCTTTGTAACGGCAGTACTTACGGTTGTCTTGCCGCTTCCATCAGGTCCTTCAAATGTAATAAATAATCCAGTTTTCATAACCTTTATTATACCATTCTTCTATTGCCCTGCATATACGCCCAAATGGAGAGATAAATGAAAAAGTCGCCAATAAAGCGACTATTGGTTACTTTCGGCGTAGTTTGAGTGCGATTTCTGTGCCGTTTTTTGAGCTTTGTACGACGTATACATCGCCACCGTGTTGGCGAGCAATCTCTTTTACAAGAGCGAGTCCAAGACCAGCACCACCCATATCACGGCTACGTGATTTATCAACTCTAAAGAAGGGTTCAAATATATGTTGCCAATCTTCTTGTTGGATTCCCGGCCCATTATCACTAACATTAACCGTCGCAAATTCATTTTCTTCCTTGATGGATACAGTTACATTTCCACCGATATGGTTATACTTGATGGCATTTTCCACAAGGTTATAGATAGCACGGTAGATAAGGGTATCATTACCAATGATTTCAGCGGTCCCTGGGTTTTGAAAGATTGTAATATTCTTTTTATCAGCGAGAGCTGTTAAGTCACAGATTACTTCTTCGGCCATATCAGTTAATGAGATATGGTCTTGTTTTTGGGCGGATTGTAGGTCTGTCATCTCGAGAAGAATATCAATGACATGTGATAGACGTGATGTCTGCATACGAATCATATGAACAGTTTCTTGATATTCCGTTGCACTAGGATTGTTGTTTTTCTCAAATACTTCTAGTTTTGTACGCATTACCGCAAGCGGTGTACGTAATTCATGTGCAGCGTTTGCGGAGAATTGTCGCTGTGTAGCGAAGGTATTACTAAGACGTTCTAACATCTCATTGAATGCGTTTGTCAGTTGTTCAATTTCAATGGAACTTTGATCACTTACAACTAGATGTTTTAAGTTTTTCGCTTGGATGTCTTCGATCTGTTCACTAAGATTTTGTAGTGGTTTTAATGCATAACCAATGAAGAAGTACATCATAGAGCTACTTGCGACAGTGATGATGATTGTAATGAGTAAACTACTTTTCCAGAAATCAGCTTGAATTCCTTTTGCCATATCAGAGATGACATCTTTAGTGGAAATTTGTAGTTGTACAACTTCTCCAGTTGTATCTGTTGCAGGACTAGTTGGTAATATCGCAACTGCAGAATCTTCAATCTTACTCATCGAGGAAATTGCGGATTTACTGATTGCATAACTAATCGCAAGACAGGATAAAATAACGATAATTGCGGTAATAACGGTGAGTTTCCACTGTAGAGAACGACGTTTATTCATCCTGTTGTCCTCCGATGACATATCCTTGGCCTATACGATTTGTGATAGGGTCATATCCAAGTGTAGCTCGTAATTTCTTACGCAAAGCGGAGATGTGTACACGAATGGAATTACTAAAGCTATCAACACTACTATCCCATACATGTTGGATGAGTTCCTCTTGTGGGACTGGACGTTCTTGATGTAATAATAAGTACTCCAATACTCCTAACTCTTTACGTGTTAATGAAAGCTTTTCACCTTTAGCCATAACCGTTCGACTCTTTGTGTCTAACGAAAGTTCTCCACAGGAGAGAATGACATTATTCTGTACGGTGCGTCTTCTTGTTAGACTACGAACGCGTGCTTCTAACTCCTCAAAGTGGAATGGCTTGCATAGGTAGTCATTGGCACCGCTATCGAGACCATCAATCTTATCCTGTAAATGTCCACGTGCAGATAGAATTAATACGGCTGTTTCTGAATCTTCTTTACGAAGATTACGGAGTACTTCCATTCCATCCATGATAGGTAAGTTTAAATCTAGGATGATTAAGTCATAACTTTCATCCATTGCCATATTCCAAGCTGTACCACCATCAAAACATGTATCTACTTCATATCCATCAAGACGTAAACCCTTTGCGATTGTTTCACAAAGGGTGATTTCATCTTCAACCACTAATATTCTCATATGCAAATGTTCCTTTCATACGATTACGAAATTGTCAGAAACTGAGTATATATGAACTCAGTATAGCACATCCGTATTGAAACAAAATAAGTAACTTATAAATCAGACACGTGCATTTATGCAGGCATGAATCAGTATAAAATAGAAAAATAAATTGTTAAATTTCTTAACACAAATTTTATATCTGCTTTGTTATATTTTTCACGTCAGATAGAAATTGAGTGTTAAGGAGGACTTATCAATGGATTTTATTAATAAATATCCAACACAAATAAGAATCGCAACACAGGCATTCCTTGTTGTATTATCAGTTGTGTTTATTCTGATTGGTGCTTCTCGTGGAGAAGTAGAAAGTGTATTCAGTAAAGCGATTCGTCTTTGCCTAGAGTGTGTAGGAATTGGATAGTTATGACATCAGCTAAATCAAGAGCGTTTCTAAAATTCCTGAAGAGACGTAATACAATTCAGATGTTTGCGACATTCCTAACAAACATGCATATCCCTAACTTTTTCAAAGGGGTTCTCTATAATGGAAAAATTAAGCAGGTATGTGTACCAGGTTTAAACTGTTATTCATGTCCAGCTGCTACAGGAGCGTGCCCAGTAGGCTCCTTCCAAGCGGTTGTCGGTTCATCCAAGTATAACTTCTCCTATTACATCAGTGGAATTCTAATTTTCTTTGGTGTGATGATTGGAAGGTTGATCTGTGGATTCATGTGCCCATTTGGTTGGTATCAAGATTTATTACATAAGATTCCAACAAAGAAGTTTAGTACGAAGAAATTAAGATTCTTAACATATACAAAGTTTATTATTCTCGCTGTAGCAGTTATATTACTTCCAATCATTATGACAAATAAAGCAGGTATTGCATTACCATACTTCTGCAAATACATTTGTCCACAAGGTATCTTGGAAGGTGGTATTCCACTCTCTATCGTAGATAAAAACATTCGTGCAACATTAGGTACATTATTTACTTGGAAGTTCACAATTCTCATCACGATTACAACATTATCGATATTTGTATATCGTCCATTCTGCAAATGGATTTGTCCACTTGGAGCATTCTATGCATTATTCAACAAGATTGCAATCTTCAACTACAACGTAGATAAAAATAAGTGTGTATCCTGTGGTAAGTGTGCAAAAGTTTGTAAGATGGATGTCGATATTACAAAGAATACTGGTGACTTGGAATGTATCCGTTGTGGAGAATGCATTACTGCATGTCCAACTAAGGCAATCAGCACTTACTTAGCCATGAAGAAAAAGAGTGAAGCTAAGAATCAAAAAGTAGCAAATAAGAATTTACAAAAGGCATAAAACAGAAAGAGGAAAAAGAAAATGAATTTGTTCAAGAGATTTACCCTAGTTGGTGTAGCAGCAGTTATGGCAGTTACATTAGCAGCATGCAACAACAAGAAAGAAGACAACGCAACTACAACAACTTCTACAACAGAAACAGCTGATGCACAAATGTTCCCTAAGTTTAAGGGAAAGGACTTTGATGGTAAGGATGTTGATGAATCCTTATTCAGCAAGAATGAAGTAACACTTGTAAACTTCTGGTTCAATGGATGTGCAGCATGTGTAAATGAAATGCCAGCACTTGAAAAGTTTAATAAGAAGTTAAAGGAACATGGTGCAGAACTCATTGGTGTAAACGAAGAAGCTAGTGATGAAGCAACACTAAAGGATGCAAAGGATATCTTATCTAAGCAGGGTGCTACATATAGAAATATCGTCATCAATGGTGGTGATGATGCGAAGGCTTACCTAGCTAAGATCTTCAGTTTCCCTACAACAGTTATGGTTGATAAGAATGGTAACCTTGTTGGTGATCCAATCGTTGGTAACTTAGAAGATGAAAAGAAACAAGAAGAAATCATCAAGATGATTGAAGAAGTGAAATCCGGAAGTGGTGTTACAACAACAGTAACAGAAGGACAGTCTGCAGGAGCAAATGATGAATTAACAGATCTTTATGCAAAGGAAAGTGAAATTTTCGGCAAGCATCAAGATATCTGGAATAAGGTATTCGCAACAATGTCTAAGGATCAGATTGAACAGACACAAAGCAAGCCATATGACGAAGTATTAAAGGCACAAGTTGAAGCAAACAAGGCATCTTTCTCTGAGGAAGAATTAAAGACACTTGAAGAAGATATCAAGATGATTGCAGATATTGAAAAGCAGATTGCAGAAGCAAGCGCAAAAGCTAGCAAATAACATTAACAATATATTGTGGTTTTCCCCATCTTTTCCCTGGGCATTTGTCCCAGGGTTTTATTATGTGGGGGTAGTGCTATAATGTGATTACAGATAAACTCATAGGACTTTACGG
>CALEMV010000269.1 GCA_937910655.1 uncultured Solobacterium sp. | reverse complement strand
GATTGCGGCTGAACTAAGAGGCTCTACTTTATGAATGATAATCTTAGGGTTAGCATCTTGAATCTTGGATAGTTCTTCATCAGGAGCGTTAATATCAGTAATCAAGTAATTCAGTTTATTCACACTTGCGGATATATAGTTATGTGTCTGCCCAATCTTTGTATAGTCACAGACGATAAAGATACTTCCAAGGGTATTTCTAACCATAGTTTCGTTAATTGCAGTTTCAGAGAAGATTGCAGTTGTAATACCGCTGGAACTACTCATTCCACTACATCCTAAGAAACACTTATTAGCACGAATCTTATGTAAGTTGTTTAATGCAAAGTCACCAACCATCGCTTCCTTTGGATAGCGCAACTCACCACCGGTTAAAACGATACTAATCAACGGACTATGCTTTACTAATACCATTTTTGCGTTATTTGTTATAATTGTACAACGCCTATTCATAATATACTGCGGGATAAGTAGGGCAGTAGAACTAGTATTTATAAATACTGTATCGCCATCTTCGATGTAGCTAGCAGCTTTCTTTGCGATGGCGTGCTTGTAGCGCTCGTTGGTAAAGTCACTATTATCATGATTTACCATATGCTGTACAATCTTTGCACCTCCATGGTAGCGAATAATAGCTCCACGGTCTTCCCAGTATTGTAAGTCACGACGTATTGTAATTTCAGAAACGTTGAAGTCATTCATTAACTGCTTGACGGTAACATTACCCAATTTTTGAATGATCATCATAATATCGTCACGACGTTGTTGAACAATCTTATAATCTACTTTCATATTCTGTTCTCCATCTTTGAAATGATTATAACATTTAATGAATGAATAATCATATAAATATTATAATTCTTTAAAATAATGCCAAATAGTATGATACAAATATATAAAAATGATTAAATCTAACAAATAAATCGTAAAAATGATTAAATGAACATATAATTCTTTGATAATCAAAAAATGTGTTGGTATGATAAAACCATCACAAAGGAGGTTATCATGCCAAAAGTAAATGAAATTACAAGGGAGTCTTGGATTTTAGGCGCTTTCCCAGAATGGGGAACATGGCTAAATGAAGAGATTGACAACACAGTTGTTGAACCTGGTACATTTTCAATGTGGTGGTTGGGATGTGTAGGTGTATGGTTTAAAACAGAAAATGACACAAACATCGCAATCGACTTATGGTTTGGTAATGGAAAGAGAACACAAAAAGTATCATCCATGGCCCCATACCATCAAATGAGAAATATGATGGGCGTTGAAAATCTACAACCTAATCTGCGTGCAGCACCAATTGTTTATGATCCATTTGGTGTAACAAAGTGCGATGCAGTATTAGCAACTCATTATCATAACGATCATATCGACCCATTCTTTGCGGCAGCTGTATTAAAGAACTGTAGCGATGATGTGCCATTTATTGGACCATTAGAGTGTGTGAAAAAGTGGGTTGGCTGGGGTGTTCCGGAAGAGCGTTGTAAAGTTGTTAAGCCAGGGGATATCATTACAATCAAGGATACAAAGATTCATGTATTAGAGTCCTATGACAGAACATGTCTAGTCACAACAGAAGTAGGCGAAGATATTGCAGGCATTTGTCCTACAAACATGGATCAAAAAGCAGTCAACTACTTAATTGAGATGCCTGCAGGAACTGTATATCATACTGGTGATTCACACTATAGTATCTGCTATGCGGATATCGGTAAGAAGTACAATATTGATATTGCCTTTGGTGCATATGGTGAAAACCCTGTAGGATGCCAGGATAAGATGACATCTGTTGATATGTGCAGAATGGGTGAAGCAACTAACGCAAAGGTAATTATTCCTTTACACCATGATGTATGGACAAATATGAAGGCAGATCCTGAAGAAATTATGTTAGTATATAACTTCAAGAAGGATACACTGAAGTATAAGTTCCATCCATTCATTTGGGATGTAGGTGGTAAGTATACATGGCCTTTAGATAAGGACTTACTCAAGTTCCATTATCGCCGTGGATTTGAAGACTGCTTTACAAAGGAGCGTAATGTTCCATTCCCAAGTATTCTATAATTGGAGAAAATAAATGTTATTACAAGAAATACTAGATAATCATCTGACTAGCTACCATCAAGAATTTACAACTTGGCAAGATGCCATCAAAGGTTGTGGTGAAACGTTGATCGAACAAGGATTCATCGATAATCGTTATGTAGAAGCAATTATCAAATGTGTTACAGAATATGGACCATACATCGTGATTTGTCCTAATGTAGCAATGCCGCATTCTACGCTAGGTGCAGAGGGTGTATACAAAACTGGTATTGGCTTTATGAAGGTAGAGAAGCCAGTTGCGTTCGACGATAATGATAGAGAAAAAGACGCAAAACTATTCTTTACACTCGCTGCTGTGAATCATGATCAACATCTAAATAATATGATGCAGCTATCTGAACTATTAATGAACGAAGAAGTCGTCAATGACTTACTGGAAGTTCACAATGATGATGACTTAAGAAAGGTCATCGAAAAATACAAATAATATAATTAGGGGGAAATATGAGCATTTTATACGGAATTTGGGTATGGTTCGCAAGTAATATCTTGACCAAACCAGCATACTTTATTGGTTTAATCGTTTTAATTGGTTACATTCTTCAGAAAAAGACTTGGTACGATTCACTAGCAGGCTTTATTAAGGCAACCGTTGGTTTCTTAATCTTAAGTGTAGGTTCTGGTGGATTAGTAAGTAACTTTAGACCAATTCTTGTTGGATTAAAAGATCGCTTTAACTTAGATGCAATGGTTATCGATCCATACTTCGGACAAAATGCAGTGCAGTCAGCAATGGAGGGAATTGGACGTAGCTTCTCACAAGTCATGTTCCTATTGTTAATTGCGTTTATCTTTAACTTAGTTCTTGTTAAGTTTAACAAGATTACAAAATTACGTGCAGTATTTACAACAGGCCACGTTCAAATGCAACAGGCCGCTACAGCATTCTGGTTAATTCTATTCTGCTTCCCACAGTTGGGTGATACACCAATATTAATTGTTATGTCACTCATTCTTGGTTTATATTGGGCAGTTGGTTCTAATCTCACAGTTGAAATTTCTCAGGACTTAACAGATGGCGGTGGATTCTGTGTAGCTCACCAACAGATGTTTGGTATCGCATTCTTCTCATACTTATCTAAGAAGTTATTTGGAAATAAGAAGAATTCTAAGAGAATTGAAGATATCCAATTACCTGGTTTCATGTCAATCTTCAATGAAAACATGGTTTCTACAGCTATCTTAATGATGATCTTCTTTGGTGCTATCATGGCTGTATTAGGTAAGGATTACTTCATTGAAACAAAGGTTCTTAAAGAAGGCGCAAGCTTCTTCATGTATGTAGTAGATACATCACTCAAGTTTGCTGTTTATCTTGCCATCTTACAACTTGGTGTACGTACATTCGTAACAGAATTAACAAACTCATTCCAGGGTATTTCCAATACATTCTTACCTGGTGCTGTTCCTGGTATCGACTGTGCAGCTACATATGGATTTGGTAGCCCTAATGCAGTAACTATCGGTTTCTTATTCGGTGCATTAGGTCAGTTTATCGCTATCATCGCATTACTATTATTGAAGTCTCCAACAATTGTTATTGCAGGGTTCGTTCCAGTATTCTTTGATAACGCAACAATTGCTGTATACGCAAATAATAAGGGCGGCATTAAGGCTGCTATGTTATTCCCATTCATCTCAGGATTATGCCAAGTATTCGGTAGTGCTTTAATCGCTGGTGCAGTAGGACTTGCGGCTCATGGTGGTTATTTAGGTATGTGGGACTGGGCAGTTGTATGGCCAATCTTCACTGTTATCATGAAGTATGCAGGATTCATTGGTTTAGCAATTATCTTAGTAGTGCTAATCTTGATTCCACAGTTACAATATCGTAGCCATCCAGATACATATTTCTTATGTGTAGAGGATTACGAAGCTTATAAAGAAAAAGTAAAGAAGGAGTGAACAACAAATGATTAAAGTTTTAGTCGCATGTGCAAACGGAGCCGGAACATCTTTGATGATGAAGATGAGAGTGGAAAAGGCATGTAAGGATTTAGGTGTAGAGGTATCTACAATTCATCACTGTTCTTTATCAGAAGGTAAGAGTGCGGCAACTCAATATGATGTTGTATTTTGCCCACTAAACTTTAAGAACATGTTTACAGATGCAGAGAAAAAAGGCGTTAAAATCTGTGGCATGAAGAACGTACTATCAGATAAAGAAGCACAAGCACTTTTAAAAGAAGCAGGCTTTGCAGAATAACAACGAAAGCTACTGCTGAGCAGTAGCTTTTTAGAAAGGTTTACTGAATGAAAGTAAATAAGAAAGTATTGGGTACTTTGAATAAGTGTTATGCACTAGCACAGGTAGAATTTGATGGAAAAAACTATCTAGCATGTGCTGCTGAAAAAGAAGACCCATGTTACTTATATGATTATGAGGGAAACTTTATAGAGAAGTTGTGGGATGGTCCAGGTGGTGTGATGTCACTAGAACAGTATCCAAACCAGACATATCCTACACTCCTAGCAACTTGGAAGTTCTATTCTCCAAATAATGGTGCAGATTCCAAGATTGTATACTACCTCAGAAAAGATGGTGAATGGCAGATTCATACACTGTGTAAACTTCCATTCGTACATCGCTTTGGTGTGATTGAAAGAAATCATCAGAAGTATCTTGTGGCTTGTACATTGAAGAGTGCACATGCATTCAAAGATGACTGGACTTGCCCTGGAAGAGTGTGGGTGGCGAAGCTGCCAGAAGATATCTCCATCTATGATGAAGATCATCAGTTAGAACTTACACCGTTAATCAGTGGTTTGACACAAAATCATGGCTTCTTTAAGACAGAAGAAGAGGATTATCAGATTGCTGTAGTCGGCACAAAGAACGGTATCTTCAAGGTTGTTCCACCAGCTGATGAAAATGGTGAATGGACATACGAACAACTTACAACTGATCCTGCTTCAGATATGTTGTATCTAGACTTTGATGGTGATGGACAAAAGGAACTCATGACTTTCGCACCATTCCATGGTGATACGTTAGCTGTCTATAAACTAGTAGATGGCTCATATCAGAAGGTGTGGGAAGATGAAAGAAAGATGCCATTCTTGCATGCAATCTATCCATTAGAGATGAATGGCAAGGTATATGGTATCTACGGTTATCGTAGGAATGAACTAGAACTCAACCTACTTTCTTACGACAAAGAAACGAATACATATGTCAGTGAAAACTTAGATCGTAATGCAGGTCCTACAAATGCGTTAGCGTTTAAAGATCATGATGTGCAGAAGATCTTCGTATCAAATCGCGAAACAGATGAGATTGCACTGTACACGATTGAGGAATAACTATGCTAGAAGAATTAAAACAAAAAGTATATGAGGCAAATATGATGTTGCCTAAGAATGGACTGGTAGTCTTTACTTGGGGAAACGTTTCTGGTATCGACCGTGAGAAGGGTTTCATGGTTATTAAACCATCAGGTGTTGAATATGATCAATTAAAACCAGAGGATATGGTCGTCGTAGACGTAAAAACAGGTGAAAAGGTAGAAGGTAAATACAAACCATCTTCCGATACAGATACACATTTAGTGTTATATCGTAACTTCCCTCATATCGGTGGTATCGTACATACCCATAGTAAGTGGGCGGTAAGCTTTGCCCAAGCGGGCTTGGGTGTAAAACCGATGGGAACGACACATGGGGATTACTTCTATGGTGAGATACCATGTACAAGAAAAATGAGTGAAGAAGAAATCGCTGGACAGTATGAACTGGAAACAGGAAATGTTATCGTTGAAACATTCAAGGATAAAGAACCAGATGATGTGCCTGCAGTACTGGTACATAGTCATGGACCATTTACTTGGGGTAGTGATCCATTTAATGCAGTACATAATGCAGTTGTATTAGAAGAGATCTGCTTTATGAACTTCCATGCGCACATGTTAAATCCACAAAAGGGAAATATGCAGCAGGAACTCTTAGATAAACACTATCTACGTAAACATGGAAAGAATGCATACTATGGACAATAAAGCGTATCGTTTGGGCATGTATGAAAAGTCCATGCCTAAAGAATTATCTTGGCAAGAGAAGCTAACTATCTGTAAAGAATCTGGCTTTGATTGGTTAGAGATTTCTATCGATGAAACGGATGATAAACTAGCACGATTGGATTGGAGTCAAGAGGAAAGAAACGCGATTAAACAAGCAATCGCAAAGACTGGTGTTCCTATCCATACGATGTGTCTAAGTGGACATCGTAAATATCCATTCGGTGATCTAGACGCTAAGATTGAAGAAAGAAGTCTAGAGATTATGGAAAAAGCTATTTATCTTGCACAAGATTTGGGTATTCGTATTATCCAATTGGCTGGATATGATGTTTATTACAAGGAAGGTAGTGCAGAAACCAAGAAACAGTTTATCAAGAATCTTTACATCGCTACCAAGATGGCAGCCAAGTACGGTATCGTCATGGGCTTTGAAACAATGGAAACACCATTTATGGATACAGTTGAAAAAGCGATGGAGTATGTAAATATCGTTGATAGCCCATACTTACAAATCTATCCAGATATTGGAAACCTAACCAACGCTGAGAAGATATATAAAACCTCAGTTATCGACGATATCCAAAAGGGCAAGGGACATATCGTAGCAGCTCACCTAAAAGAAACAGTCCCAGGCAAGTATCGTGAGATACCATTTGGAACAGGGCATACAGAGTTTGTAGAAGACATCAGATGCTTAAAGGATATGGGCGTATGTATGTTTACTGGTGAATTCTGGTATACAGGTGAAGAAAACTGGAAAGACATCTGTAAACATGCAGGAAGTTTCCTACGAGAAAAATTAGAGCAAGTATTTTAAATAATGAAAATACCGACGCCAGATAAGCATCGGTATTTTTGGTTAATTGGTAAAGATGCGTTTCATGATTTCGCTGTTAGCACGTTTAGTAAATTCACGTTTACCAGC
>CALEMV010000268.1 GCA_937910655.1 uncultured Solobacterium sp. | reverse complement strand
TTGAAGAAAATCTTGATCTTGGTGCCTTTACAAGAAAAGATAAAGAAGGAATTGCACAAGACTTAGAGCGTGTTTATACATTATTCCCACGTTTAAAAGAACGTAAAAAACAATTAGCCGGCACCTTATCTGGTGGTGAACAGCAGATGCTCGCGATGGGTAGAGCGTTAATGGCTAGACCAAAGATTCTATTATTGGATGAGCCATCCATGGGTTTATCCCCATTGCTTGTAAAAGAAATCTTTAGAATTATTGAAGAAATTAACAAACAAGGTACTACAATATTACTAGTAGAACAGAATGCAAAGATGGCATTAGCAATAGCTGATCGTGCATATGTGCTAGAAACAGGTAAAATAACATTAGAGGGTAGTGGTCAAGAGTTGGCTGCTAGCGAGCAAGTTCAGAAAGTTTATCTAGGAGGATAAAACAATGTACGTTAAAGATCATATGACGGCGAATCCTATTACAATTACAGCGGATACACCGTTATCCAAAGCACTAGAAATTATGGGTAAGAATCACTTCCACCGCTTACCAGTTGTGGATGCGAATCATAAACTAATTGGTTTGATCACAGAGGGACTAGTAAACGATACATCTGGAAAGAACGCAACTTCCTTATCCATCTATGAATTGAATTACTTGTTATCTCGTACACAGGCAAAGGATATCATGATTCGTGATGTGCATACGGTTTCTCCAATGGTTTTCTTAGAAGAAGCTGCGCAAGTGATGCTAGAAAATACGGTCAATGTATTGCCGGTCGTGGATGAAGAGAATCATGTAGTTGGTATTATCACAGAAAAGGATATCTTCTTAACATTCGTTGACTTAATGGGTTTGAAGCGTCAGGGTACAAGATTTGTCATGTTGATTGATGATAAACCTGGTGTATTTGCACAGGTAACGAAGTTATTTGCACAAGAAAATGCAAATGTAGAAAACATCGCTGTATATCATACAGACCGTGGCTCTGAGGTTGTTGTTAAGGCAACAGGTGAGGTTGCGGTAGATAAGATGACAAAGATTCTACAGGAAGCTGGATTCAATATTACCAATGTTGTCCAAACAACAACAGAAGATAAGACTGTTGTTTGGTTGAAGTAGATGAAATGGGGTTCTGCAAGCGCAGAACCTTTTATGATAGAATAAAGAATACGGAGGACGTATGGATATTCAGAATTTGATTTTATATGTATTTGATGTAGTGATGTTAGTTGCGTTTGCGAGAATGCTGATGATTTCAAATACCGTAAAGATAGAGACTAAGGTTGGTAATAAGATGAAATGGATGATTCCTGTCTTATTTCTTGCGATTGCGATTATTGGCTTTATACGTTATGAGGGTGTATTCCGTATCGTACAATTCATCGTTCCAATTATTTTGGGAGTGATGTACTATTTTATGAAATCTGGATTATCAGATGAGGGCATTGTAATGATGGGCTCACTGATTAAATTCCATAAGGCAGGGCAGGTAATGCTTTCACGTTCAGATAATAGTATTTATTTTGTGAGAAATAAGATTCAAACTGCACTTTTCTTTGAGGAAGACCAATTTGATGAAGTTAGAAACTTCTTGAAGGAACATAGTGTTAAGTCGGATTATTTAAAGAAAATATAGTTGCGTGTTTTTTAAAATATGTTATTGTTTTAAATTGTATTTCATTACAGGGGGAACATGGTTAGAAAAATCAAGCGACTAAGAAAGCCTGCGATTATACTATTAATCTTGGTGATTATTGCAATCATTGGGTGGTTAGTATACCGTGCTTTTGGGCCAGTGGTTCAAGAGGTATGGCAGATATTACAGTCTGGAAATCAGTCAGATCTAGCAGAATATATCCAAGGACAGGGTCATTATGGTGCCTATATTGCACTATTTATGATTAGTGTGCTCCAGGTAGTCAGTGTTATTTTACCGGGTGTCATTATCCAGTTTGCGGGTGCCTTCCTATTTGGTTGGTGGAGAGCTTTCCTACTATGCTGGCTTGGTTTTACTGCTGGTAATGTCTTGGTGTTTGCGATATTGCGTGGTGTGGGTAAGTCTATTCGCATTGCGATGAATAATAAAACACCAAAAGAAAACTGGTTAATGAAGAAAATCAATGAGGGAAAACCAATCTTTGTTGTGGCAGTATCATGTATGTTACCGGGGATACCAAATGGTATCATCCCTTATGTAGCGGCGCATGCTAAAATAAGTTTAAAAGATTTCTCTCTAGCGATATTGTGTTCTAGTTGGATACAGATTTTATTAAGCTGTACTTCTGGGCACTTTTTAGCAGAAGGAAACTATGTCGTATCTGCACTTGCAGTGGCGATTCAAGTAATTTCTGTTGTGGTTATCTTATTTAACAAAGATAAGATTTTAGAGAAATTATAAGGAATATAGAAATGATATCTGTATATTTTATGGGGTGATAAAATGTATCGGATATGGATTGGAATATTCGGCTTCCATTTAGGAAGCTTTTTATTATGTATGTGTCATGGGTATCTTCGAAAACGGTATACCTTACGAAGCCAGTGTGATGCATGTCATCATGTACTACACTGGTATGATTTAATACCTATACTAAGTTATGTATGGTTAAAGGGAAGATGTCATTATTGTGGTAAAAAACTTTCGAAAGAATATATTCTTGCGGAGATATTAACAGGGTTTTTATGTATGTTCATTGTTTGGAACATTGATATTTTCAAGTGGGGTGTAATCATAAGGATTCTTTTGTTCGCTATGCTTTGGTGTGTATGTTATATCGACTCTATCATCATGGAGATACCTGATGAGATACACATCGGTATCATCATATTATTTATCATACATGCATGTATGATAAATAACATAAGTCTACAACCATGGATACGAATGTTAGTTATATTTGTTGGTGGATGTATTATTTCGATTCTCTGTCAGAAGTTGTTCGACAAGGAATGCATTGGTGGTGGAGATTTAAAACTTCTATCTTGTATGAGTTTATTTCTTCCATTTCGAAGGATATGGATGATGTTATCCATTGCATGTCTCCTTGCGATTTTGTGGATGGCTATTTGTAAGAAGAAGTGTATTGCGTTTGGACCGTTTCTTTCCGTATCTTTTTTATTGGTTTTTTGTGGTTATTTTGATAGTCTCAGATGGGGATTATGATAAACTTGTTCTATTGGAGGGAGTCGATGAAAAAGTATCTATTGATTTTAGTAATGTTAATATCGATGATTGGTTATGTGGTAGGACTATATGGCTTCTTTCATAATCTGAATTTTATATTTCAGAAGATTACAATATCTCCATGGATGATTATCCAGGGCCTATTTCCGCTTCTTTGGGGAATCCTTGCGATCCTAACGTTTGCCATGGCGGAATATATGTATCGAAAAACTTGTCGAAATGAGGTTTATTTCCGACTTAAAGTCTCGCCATGGACAAAAAATCTATTCTTTTTTGGAATTGTTGGTGTATTAATTGCACGTCTAATAGGGATGACATACGTTGTTGTAAGTCAATCGGGAACAAATGCGAATAGAGAATTAACACAGATCTATTTAACCACGATTGCTTTAGGAATTGCGGTGGTTATCTTTGCACAACAACAGTACACAAAGATGAAACACCAAAAGGAATTAAAACAATTTGAGAAGAAAGCAATCCTGAATGGTGAAAGACGCTATACGATGATGGTTGTCGAAAGTGACCAAGATACAATCTGTACTGGTTTTGTCTATGGTGAGATGAAAGTAAATGATGCGATATGTCTTCACTGTAGTGATAAGGGAGATGTCGATGCAACAATTGTGGAGATACTCTGTGATAATAAGCAAGTATCTTCCGCAAAGAATCGTGTGGTAACAATCAAACTCAATCATTCCTGTAAAGATTTCTTATTGAAGTATAGTGTTATCAGCAGTATTCAAGCTAGTGCTGATCCAAGTATTATAGAGAATCCAGGTTTAAGTGGAATTTTACGTGAGTATGCAAAGTTCTTTATGAATCAAGAGTATATTGGCACACTTGTATATGAAATCTGTATGAGCGAGTATTATCTCATTAAATATACAAATGAAAACATCGATGATGAACGATTTATGTCGGTTCGTCTAAATGTTGATCCAGATAAAGCGGTATTGGTATTATTTACAGATTGGAATGCATTATTGCGATATAGTAACATATATGAAGAGGATGAAATCCAAATGGAAGTGCGTAATATCAAGGAGTGTTTTCACTTAATTCCTGCGAAATATGACTCTATTGTAATCAATCCATTTGGGCCAAAGTCATTTATTATTACCAAAGACTTTATGCGTCATATTCAAGAAGTTCCAGGGTATGACGAATTATTTAAAAAATAGGAGAATTTTATGAGTGCAAGTAAAGAAATGTATCAAAAGTTAGCGAAATTAGCAGTTGTACGTGGTGTAAATGTACAGCCCAATCAACCACTAGTGATTACCGCATCCGTTCGCGACTATGAGTTTGTACGCATGGTTGCGAAAGAAGCATATGCCGTAGGTGCTAGAGAAGTCATTATGAGTTGGACGGATACGGAATTAGCAAAACTAACTTACACATATCAAAGTGAAGAGACATTAACTGATATTCCAGATTGGAAATATGACATGGTAAAGCGTGAACATGATTTGGGTGCGTGTTATTTACGTATTCATTCTGATATGCCAGGTGCATTAAAAGATGTAGATCAATCTAAGGTTCGTACATACCAGATGGCTTATAGTAAGAAGATGAAAGACTTACGTAAGTATACAATGAATAACGAAGGACAATGGTGTGTAATAGGCATCCCTTCTGTGGAATGGGCAAAGGTTGTATTCCCTCATCTTTCTGAGGAAGAAGCGTTTGAGAGGTTAGAAGACGCAATCTTTATGACAAGCCGTGTTACGGAAGATAGTGATCCACTTGAGAACTGGCGCATTCATGATGCGGAACTTGTAGAACATGCACGCAAGTTAACAGAATTAAACTTCAAGCAGTTGCATTTTACAAGCGAACTAGGAACAGACTTAACAGTAGAACTTGTAGATAACCATATATGGATTGGTGGTGGGGATAAGACACCAAAGGGAGTTTACTTCGACCCAAATATTCCAACCGAAGAATGTTTTACAATGCCTAAGAAAACAGGTGTAAATGGTATCGTGTATGCATCAAAGCCTTTAAGTTACAGTGGTAAGGTGATTGATGGTTTCTGGTTCCGTTTTGAAAATGGTAAGGTTGTTGACTTTGGCGCAAAACAAGAAGAGGAAACACTCAAGAGTCTATTAGACTTTGATGAAGGATCCAGATACTTAGGTGAAGTTGCCCTAGTACCATATGATTCCCCAATCTCAAATTCTAATATCTTATTCTTCAATACATTGTTTGATGAAAACGCTGCGTGTCATTTAGCGCTAGGTATGCCATATCCTGAAAATGTAAAGGGTGGTGCGGATATGAGCGAGGAAGAACTCAAGGCCGCAGGCGCAAATGAATCATCTCAACATGAAGACTTTATGTTTGGTACAAAAGAAATGAATATTGATGGTATCCAACAAGACGGTACTGTTGTGCCAGTATTTAGAAATGGTAATTTTGTAATCTAGATAGAGAAACCACCAATTATGGTGGTTTTCGTTTATAATAGAATATGCAATTTTGTATAAAGGAGCGTTTTATGGTAGATATCAACGAAAAATTATTAGATTTTCTACACAAGAGTCCAACTTGTTTTCATGCCATCAATGAAATGAAGGAGATCTTGATCAAGCAGGGATATCGTGAATTATCAGAGGCTGAAAGTTGGAAACTAGAAGTAGATGGAAGATATTTTGTGGTCAGAAACCAATCCAGTATCATTGCCTTCCGTATTCCTACAACAGACTATAAGGGATATATGATTGGGGCAGCACACAGCGATTCCCCAACTTTCAAAGTGAAAGAAAATCCAGAGATTGTTGGTAACGGGGTAGTGAAGCTAAACGTTGAAAAATATGGCGGTATGTTATGTGCGCCATGGTTTGATCGCCCATTATCTGTAGCAGGTAGAGTCATCGTAAAGGAGAATGGAAAACTTGTTACAAAGCTTGTACGTGTGGATAAAGATTTATTAGTTATTCCTAATCTTGCGATTCATATGAATCGTGAAGCGAATACAAATGCGACTTATAACGCACAGGTAGATATGTTGCCAGTATTTGGTACTGAAGATGCCAAGGGTAAGTTTATGGAAGTCGTGGCTGAATCAATCGGCGTAAAGGTGGAAGATATCCTCAGTCATGACCTATATCTCTATACACGTGAAAAGGGTACTGTTTGGGGCTATCAGAATGAATTTGTATCTGCAGGTCATCTAGATGATTTACAGTGTGCATTTGGGTGCCTCTATGGCTTTTTAGGCGCAAACGATAGTGAAAGTGTTCCTGTTGTGGCAATCTTTGATAATGAAGAAGTTGGTTCAGGCACAAAACAAGGTGCAGATTCCACTTTCTTAGAAGATACATTGGAAAGAATTGCGTTATCCTGTGGTAAGACTCCAGAAGAGGCTAAACGCGCAATCGCATCTAGCTTTATGGTATCTGCGGATAATGCACATGCGGTACATCCAAACCATGTGGAAAAAGCAGACCCTATCAACAGACCACAGATGAATAAGGGTATTGTCATCAAGTATAATGCAAATCAGAAGTACACAACAGATGCGGTATCTGCGGCAGTATTTAAAGAAGTATGTGCAGCTGTGAATGTTCCTGTACAGACATTCACAAATCGCTCTGATATGGCAGGTGGTTCAACGTTGGGTAATATTTCGAATGCCCATGTATCGTTGAATACAGTAGATATTGGACTTGCACAACTTGCGATGCATTCATCTTATGAAACAGCAGGCGCAAAAGATACAGAGTATCTTGTAGAGGCGATGTCACATTTCTTCTCCCTCACTTTAGAAGATGAAGGAGAAGGTGTATTCTCACTTCGTTAATTAGAATTACGATGAACAAGTCTTCGGTAGTGGGGCTTGTTTTTTGTTATGGATTGCATGAAAAGTTATTTATACATACAATATTTAAAT
>CALEMV010000267.1 GCA_937910655.1 uncultured Solobacterium sp. | reverse complement strand
ACTTGAAAAAGCCAAAGCTGAACTTCAAAAAGATGGTGTAAAACTGGGTACTATCATTTCGGAAAGTGATGGGAAAGTGAATCTCAAAGATTTACGACCGGGAAACTATAAACTGTATGAGACCAAAACAAAAGATGGCTACATCTTGCCGAATGATTCCATTCTAGATTTTAAAGTAACGGGAGATGGTAACTTTACTTGGTTGAAAGGTGAAATACAAATTGTTGGGCCACAGATAGTTTTATACAATGACCAATATGCATTACAAATTCTAAATGTTGATAGCGGTAAGCGAACGACAAAAGTTAAAGGTGTAACGTTCCAATTGTATAGTGACGCTGATTGCCAACAGGTTGTAAGGGCATACGACTCAAATAAGAACCAAACAACATCAACACAAAAGACGGAGTTCACCTCGGATGTGGATGGATCTCTTAAAATATATGGACTAGCGGCTAATAAAACATACTATCTCAAAGTAATAAAAGCTGCAGATCATTACCTAAAACCAGAGGGTGTAGCATCATTTACAATTGATGCACAGGGAAATATTACATGGCATTCTCCACCTGAATGGGAGATTGTTACCTCTGATTCACATAGTCTAACATTAGCGCATCAATGGCGACTTAATATGCCAGAAAGCGGCACAAAAGATATATTAATCCTACGTATGGTAGGGTTACTACTGCTGATTGGAGGTGGTGTGATTGCGATTAGAAGTCACAACCATAAATGAACCACTCAACATAACAATAAAAAATAAAAAGGAGGAATAAATTATGTCAACCACTTACTCAAACGTAAAAAGAAAAATCACAACAATTTTAACAATTTTCAGCGTCATGATGCTTTGCGTAGCACTTATACCATTGCGTGTACATGCATCAACAGCAACTTTAATTTTAAGTGACAATACGGGAACACCAGCCACTGCAGCAAATGGAACATTTACTGCTTATAAGGTGATTGATGATCGTTCAATTACGACTGATTTTGCAGATTTCTTTAATAACAATGCAACTTATGGTTCCTATAAGTTCAATGGAAATGAAATCTTAAATTCTGCCGCAACAATTATCACAGGTGTTCAAACAGATGTGACGAATAGTACAGAGGCTGCGAAATTAGCCGTACAATTAGAACGCTATGCGGCTGCGAAGAACCTTACAGGTATTACTTTTGCGAATAACCAAGCGGAACTCTCAAAGGGTATGTGGGTAGTTGTCGAGACAACAAGTAATGGTCAAACATGGACAGATAACGATGGATATCAACATACAAGAATTGCATCTCGTCCAATGCTTGTTAACATGGGTGATACAGCAAAGACAATTACTTTAAAAGATAGTAGTACATCACTAAGAAAAACAATTGATGATAACAATGTTCCTGTGAAGACAAATGATGTAGCTATTGGTGGTACAGTAAACTACAATGTTGAATCTGCAATTCCGATGTATGAATATAATGCGCAGACAAGATTGGCTGCGAATGCATTATTATTCCAAATTGATGATATATTCTCTGCTGGATTAGATTATCAATTCACAACAGGACAACCTGCAAGTGGTGTAACTGTAACTGTAGGTGGTGTGGCTGTTGCGGCTTCTAAATACACAGTAGCTTTTGATGAAAATACGCGTAAACTTTCTATAAAATTCAACAATGACTGGATTATCGAAAATCAAGGACAAAATGTAAAAGTATCGTACTCTGCAAAGCTTAATTCCGATGCTGTTGCAAACGATACGACAGGGAATACAAACACAGCAACTTTAACATTTACACAGAATCCAAATACACCAAATGATACAGCAACATTATCGGATTCCACCAAGACATTTACATATAAATTTAAGATTCATAAGATTGATAGATATAACAGCACAGCAGATATGACTGGTG
>CALEMV010000266.1 GCA_937910655.1 uncultured Solobacterium sp. | reverse complement strand
TTCAATGTTGGTATAAATTGAGTTACAAATATTCATTTTTTGTGATGAACGAGATATTTGTTCATCACTTTTTCTTTATTTTCTGATATACTTTTTTACATTGCGAAAGGAGAACTGGAGATGTTTAAACAAAGACAAACTGACATGTTAAATGGAATTATTTGGAAAGAAATTTTACTGTTTTTTGTCCCGATAATGTTCGGTTCTATCTTTCAACAGCTATATAACACAGCTGATGCGATGGTTGTAGGTAACTATGTTGGTAAGGAAGCTTTAGCGGCAGTAGGTGGCTCTACTGGTGTTGTGATTGGATTGCTGGTTAATTTAATTGTAGGTTTATCGAGTGGTGCGACAGTTGTTATTGCGCAAGCGTATGGTAGTAATGATTATTCTTCTGTGAAAAAGGCTGTACAGACAGCAATGAGTTCTAGTGTATTTATTGGTGCAATCTTTACAGTGATTGGCATTGTCTTTACGCCATGGGCGATGAATACATTGAATGTACCTGCAGACATCATGGATTATTCTGTACTATATATGCGTATCTATATGCTCGGTATGATACCGACAATGATCTATAATACTGGAGCTGGTATCTTACGTGCGGTTGGTGACTCCAAGCGTCCACTATACTTCTTGATAGCCGCATGTATTACCAATATCGTATTAGATGTATTGTTTGTAGTTTTCTTCCACTGGGATGTGGCAGGTGTAGCGATTGCGACTGTTGTATCACAGGTTGTAAGTGGTATATTAACGCTGTATATCCTAGCGGCAGAAGATAGTGCGTATTACTTTAATATTCGTAACTTAAAGTGTGATATGCAAATCTTAAAGCAGATTCTGGTGATTGGTTTACCAAATGGTATCCAAGGTGCATTATACAGTTTTGCAAATCTCTTTGTACAAGCAACTGTCAATAGTTATGGAACGAATACCGTCGCCGCATATACTGCCTTTGGTAAGATTGATGCACTGTTCTGGAATTACTCTGGTGCACTTGGTACTGCAACACTAACATTTATCGGTCAAAACTTTGGTGCAGGTAAGATTAAGCGTATGAAGCAGGGAGTATGGAATGCAATAGGCATCTATACGGTTGGTTCATTGCTCATTACTGTACTCCTGTACTTCCATGGGGATTATATCTGTAGTTTATTTACGCAAGATACGGAAGTAATTGATATCTGCGTACAGATGATTCGTCAGTTATGTGTATTCTGGCCAGTCTTTGTATTCCTAGAGATTTATGTCGCTGCGACACGTGCTTGTGGTGATGTAATTTATCCAATGATTATTACCATGATGGGTATTGGTGTACTACGTATTGTGTATATCCTATTTGTGCCATCATCTAGTGTCTTCGAATCCTTGCGTATTTACCCAATTACTTGGGTTGTAACAAGTACTATCTTTATTATTTATTACTTCCAAGGTAGTTGGCTGAAACGCAGTCTTCAAAGAAGAAATATTACAGTAGTTGATTAGGAACTTTTTACAAAGTTCCTTTTTTCATGCATGAAAAAAAGTAGTCACGTTGACTACTTTTGCTTTGTTCGAGATGTAATAATACGCTTGATATCTTCCAAAGTATCATGATAGGAATGAGAATCAAGTTTAGGGAAGGCATCAATTAAACGCTTTGTTAGATTAAATTTATCTGAAGTAAGGGTTTCTTTTAGATTACTAATCTTTTGTTGTAATTCTGCAATTTGATCATCCTTAAATTGGACTGCAGTATCTTTGACATTTACGATATTCTCTTTGAGTTCTGCACCAGCAATTCTAGCTTGAACACCTGCTTCACTCACTTTGAGTGCGGTTTCCATAGCGCCACCACCAATACGTTCAGTTAATTCCTGTCTCTTATACACATCTCCGAGCCCACGAGACTAGGCATGATCTCGTA
>CALEMV010000265.1 GCA_937910655.1 uncultured Solobacterium sp. | reverse complement strand
ATTCTGCCATGAAATAAAGCATAAAACTCCAACTAACCCAACAAGAGCGATGATATGATTTACACGTTTGCAAACCTCTGCTTTATCTGTTGTAATAAATCCATACATAATCAGTCCTGTCACAAAGCCACCTAAATGTGCGTGTACAGAAATATTTGGCAAGAAGTTCAATAAGAGATTGATAAACAACATATTCACGAGCGCCGCACGTACCGGAGGAATTCTCCAACCACCAGTACGTAAAATCAATGTCACATACGCTGCTAGTAACCCATAAATACCACCAGAAAGTCCTACAACAAAACTATTTTCTGGTGAAGCTAGTACAAATAGAGACCCCACAATAATTGAAGGTATTAGTATCAACAGATATCTTCTAATCCCTAATAATGGTTCAAAGACTTTACCAAGTGATAATAAAGCCATCATGTTCATCGCTAAATGCCATAAATGAACATGAACAAAACCTGCTGTTAATAATCGCCAAAACTCACCTGCTAAAACAAAAGGTTTATAGAAAGCACCAATCAAAATTGAATTTGTAATTGTACTATCACTTGGAAATAATTGAATAAACACCCATACCACAAAACATATTGCGATAATACTATTTGTCGCAATTGTTTTTCTTTGTTTCATTAGGCTACCCTCTTACGAAGTATATTTAATAACTTTTCAAAGTATTCTGGTAGTGGTGCATGGAATGTCATTGTTTCCCCAGTCGTTGGATGAACAAGCGTTAATTCACTTGCGTGTAGTACTTGTCCCTCTGTATCCATGTATGGACATGGTTGACCATACTTATCATCTCCCATTACTGGATGATTAATATATTTCATATGTGCTCTAATTTGATGCGTTCTACCTGTCTCTAAACGACATTCAAGATAAGTTGCGACATTAAAACGTTCTAGTACATGGAAATGTGTTCTTGCATCACGACTATTTTCTTCAGTAACCTTCATACGTTGACGATCACGTGGATCACGTCCAATTGGCGCATCGATTAAACCATCATCATGTGTGATATTTCCAACAACAATTGTCTTATATACACGATGACAAGTCTTATTCTCTAATTGCTTAGCAATCGCTTCATGCGCTTTATCATTTTTACATGCCACAATACAGCCTGTCGTATCTTTATCGATACGATGAACGATACCTGGACGAATCACACCATTAATACCCGATAAATCCTTACAATGATATAACAGTGCATTCACCATCGTATTGGAATAATTACCCGGTGCTGGATGAACGACCATATCCTTTGGCTTATTAATAACGATAATATCATGATCTTCATATAGAATATCTAATGGAATATTTTCCGGTAGAATATCTACCGGACGATCTTCTGGTACATCACAACAGATTTCATCACCTGTCACAACCTTTAATGAACTCTTTGCGACTTTTCCATTGACGAATATCATGCCATCATCTGCGAGCTGTTGTACACGCGTTCTAGATAGTTCTGTATTTAAACTTAAATATTTATCTAATCTTTCTTTTGTATCTTCACTTACGATCCACGTTTGTTTTGCCATTTTTTTCTTCCTTCCATGTTGCGATTAGCAATAAGAATACTCCAATACATAAAGCCATGTCCGCAACATTAAACACTGGGAAATCATAGCCAAAAATATAGAAATTTAAGAAGTCTCTAACATAATTTAAGAAGAGACGGTCAATCAGATTC
>CALEMV010000264.1 GCA_937910655.1 uncultured Solobacterium sp. | reverse complement strand
AAAACTTAGAATACTAGTTCTAAGTTTTTAATTACATAAACTCCAACAAGATACTATTTAGAATTTCAAAGCCTTCTTCACTACAACGAAGACGATTTCCCTCAAGTATGAGTTTTCCTTCGTTGCATAACTTTTTAATCTGAGTGCGATATACTTCTAATACGGATGTGTGAAACCTTTCTTCAAAGAGCTGGATATACATCCCTTCTTTTAGGCGAAGTCCCATCATCACTGCCTCAAACATTTGTTCTTGGAGTGATAAATCAATTGTGTCTTTGATAGATGAATCTTCGATGTATCTTCTTACGTTCTTTGGAATATCATAACGTGTGCTTCCTTCTAGACCACTGGCACCACAACCAATACCATAGAAATCTTGATAATTCCAATACGCACAGTTATGTTGTGAAATCATACCTGCTTTCGCAAAGTTACTGATTTCATATTGCACAAAGCCATACTTTGGAAGTATCTTACAAATCCACTCATACATATCTGCTTCGATATCATCTTCAAGATGTTCATATCCCTTTTTCGCAAAGACTGTATTTGGCTCTATCGTTAAGGAATATAACGATAGATGTGTAGGTTCTAATGCAATCGCATCCTGTACAGACTTTTCTAATGATTCCATTGTCTGTGTAGGTAATGAATACATCAAATCCAAAGAGATGTTGTCAATAGCATACTTACGTAATAAACGCATTGTTTCTGCGACATCCTCGAGTCGATGATGTCGGTTCATCATCTGCAGTAATTTTTCATCTGATGTTTGAAAGCCTATGCTTGCACGGTTTACACCGTGTTTTTGTAATATCTTTGCTTTGTCTTCATCAAACGTTTCTGGATTAATCTCAATTGTATATTCCTGCACCATGCTTGCATAAGGATCCAACAAGCAAAGCAATTGATCTAGTTGTGATGAAGATAGTGCAGTTGGTGTACCACCACCGATATAAATCGTTCGTAGATTCTCATTGATATGATGATTTTGTATATCAGCTTTGATTGCGTCTAACCATTGATTTGCGACTGTTTCTTGATAGCCTACATGGCAGAAATCACAATACGAACAAATCGTTCTACAGAATGGTACATGCAAGTAAAGATGCTTTGGTTTAGTTATCATCATCCATTGATAGAACAGACATAAACGCTTCCTGTGGAATCTCTACAGATCCTACCGCCTTCATTCTCTTCTTTCCTTCTTTTTGCTTCTCTAGAAGTTTTTTCTTACGGGAAATATCACCACCATAGCACTTGGCAAGTACATTCTTACGCAAGGACTTGATATTTGTTCTAGCGATGATTTTACCACCGATAGCAGCCTGTACAGGAATTTCAAATTGTTGCTTAGGGATTAGTTCCTTTAGCTTCACTGTGATTGCAGAACCACGTGCATATGCTTCAGAACGGTGAATAATTACTGATAATGCATCGACATTTTCACCGTTCAGTAGAATATCCATACGTACAAGATCTTGTGCACGATAGCCAATGAGTTCATAGTCTAATGAAGCATATCCCTTTGAACATGACTTTAACTTATCAAAGAAGTCAAAGATGATTTCTGAAAGTGGTAATTCATAAATAATCATGTTTCTACCAGTATCGATGATTTCCATTGTCTGATAGATACCACGCTTATTCTGGCATAAGTCCATGATGGCACCGATATATGTGTCAGGTACCATAATACTTGCTTTTACATATGGCTCTTCGACACGATCAATTCTAGCCGCATCTGGCATTCTAGCTGGGTTATCAATTTCAATCATTGACCCATCCGTTAGGTAGACATGATAGATAACAGATGGTGCAGTTGCGATTAAATCAAGGTTATACTCTCTTTCCAAACGTTCCTGGATAACATCCATGTGTAGAAGTCCTAAGAATCCACAACGATAACCAAAGCCTAATGCTTGGGATGTTTCTGGTTCATATTGCAAGGATGCATCATTTAACTGTAGTTTATCTAACGCATCACGTAAGTCACCATACTTTGCCGCATCAGTTGGATATAGACCACAATATACCATTGGGTTTAACTTGCGATATCCAGATAATGGTTTCTCTGCGGGATTTTCTACTTTCGTAACCGTATCACCGACACGTACATCTTGGATGGACTTGATTGAAGCTGCAAACCAACCTACGTCACCACACATTAATGTATTCATCTTTACTTCACGTGGATTACGAATACCTACTTCTAGTACTTCGTATTCTGCGCCTGTTGCCATAAAGCGAATCTTATCACCAACAGAAAGACTACCCTCACGGATACGAATTAAAGCGATGATTCCACGGTATGGGTCATAGAATGAGTCAAATACTAATGCTTGTAATGGCGCATCTTCGTTTCCGCTAGGTGCTGGAATGTGAGATACAATCTGTTCTAAAACTGCATCAACATTTAATCCACTACGTGCAGAGATGAGTGGCGCATTACTACAATCCAAGCCGATGATATCTTCAATCTCACGGATTGTGACATCAGGTTGTGCATTCATCATATCTACTTTGTTAATAACAGGTAAAATTTCTAGGTTATTGTCTAATGCTAGATAGGTATTTGCGAGGGTTTGGGCTTGTACACCTTGGGTAGAGTCAACGACTAAAATCGCACCCTCACAAGCCGCTAGTGAGCGTGATACTTCGTATGTAAAGTCGACGTGACCTGGTGTATCAATCAAGTTAAAGAGATACTCTTGTCCATCTTTAGCGGTATAGCTTAGCTGTACTGCATTTAGTTTAATGGTGATACCACGTTCTCTTTCTAGATCCATTTCATCCAGAATCTGAGCTTTCATATCACGTTCTTTTACCGTTTCTGTCATTTCAAGAATACGATCTGCCAATGTTGATTTGCCATGATCAATATGGGCAATAATACAGAAATTTCGTATATGCTTTTGATCCATTTACTCAAATACCTTCCCTATCATATTTCTACCTACACCATTGGCATAAGCATCTGCATTCATTCTGCTCTTGCCTTCTGGCTGTAGTTCATAAACTTCGATAATACCGCCAATGCTTGCGACTTCCATCGCATGATTCTTAAAACCTAAGATTTCTCCTGGTTTTGATTGATGTTCTTCTTTTCTCATTCTAACTTTGCAGAACTTGATACGCTTTCCATCAACCACACCATATGGCATTGGCCAATCAATTAAACCACGAATGTGGTTATACAGAGTTTGTACATCCTCTACTGCAAACTGTACCTTCTCTTCTTCCTTTGTAATATTTAATCCAAGAATTACTTTATTATCATCCTGTGGTTCTCCCACTAATTTTCCTGCAATGTAATCTTCTAAATTCTCCTTGACTAGTTGCTTACTTAATACAAGTAAACGCTCATTTAATTCTGCCATCGTTTCATCTTTACCAAGCGGTGTTGTAACTCTAGCATAGATATCTCCTGCATCCATAGCTTTTGTCATTTGGATTAGACTTACACCAGTTTCTGTTTCACCACCCATAACTGCATGATGGATTGGTGCACCTCCACGATACTTTGGTAAAAGTGATGGATGTACATTAATACAACCAAGACGTGGATATTCTAGAATGCGTACTGGCACAAATTGCCCATATGCACAAGTTAAGATTAACTCTGGCTCATATTGTAATACATCATCCACATGTTCCTTTAAGAGATCAGGTTGAATCACTGGAATCTGATATTGATCTGCTAAAGCATGTGTTGGTGTCATCTGGATGGTATGTTTTCTACCAACCGGTTTATCTGGTTGGGAAACAACGGCTACAACGTTATATCCTTCATCGATTAAGGTCTGTAATATACCGCTTGCAAATTCTGTTGTACCAAAAAATATAATTCTTGTCTGTTTCATCTCTCATACCTCCACCGTGATATTATACCCTACTTTTTTGGGGTTTTCATTGCATTTTACACTTCACTTTGATATAATCCTAATGCTAATAAGTGGACAGGAGGTGTACTCATGGCAAATATCAAGTCACAGAAGAAGCGCGCACTAACTAATCTGAAAAGACAGAATGCGAAGGCTGGACAGAAGAGCGAACTAAAGACAGCAATCAAGAAGGTTCTTTTAGCTGTAGAAGCTAAGGACGTAGAAGCTGCTACTGCTGCTTACAACACAGCAAATAAGTGCTTAGACAAGGCAGTTGTATCTCATATCAAGAATAACAACTATGCTGCTCGTCAGAAGTCAAGACTCGCTAAGGCTGTCAATTCCATTCAGAAATAAAAAACGTGGCTTAAGAACCGCGTTTTTATTTTGCCTCTAACCAATACTTCTTTTGTTGTAATAATTCTTTACGATAGTCATCGTCATGTGGATATTTTGCTAAAACCTCATCAATAAAGGTAATCTGTCGATCACAATAGGAAAGATATTCTTTCCCCTTTTTTTGTTGGAGATAAACTCCACAGAGTATCTCATCATCACGATATGAATCATGATAATCTGTTGTAAAACTAATTGCGATATAATCAAAATCACGCTCCGTAATTAACTCTTCTTGATCAATCGTATAGTGATGATCACTAATCCATTTCCGTAATAGCTCTGGTTTACGATTGACTTCAACAATCAACTGTTTACATGTACGTAAACGTTTTTCCCCTGCAGTTTCTAAGATATCTTTTGCGGTATAGTAGCCCATACCTGCAATCACTACAACATCGACGTCTTGTGGTACATGGTCAAAGCCATTGGATAAGATTGTTTCAATTTGACCATCAAGGTTTTCCGCTTGGATATTGCGTTTGGCAATTTCTAATGGTCCCTTTGCAATATCACAAGCGTAGGCTTTTTGTACCTTTTTATGTTTGATTGCTAGGATAGGAAGAAAGGCATGGTCTGTACCAATATCTGCCAAGACCACGCCTTTGTTTATCATATCCGCAATTTTCTGGATACGTAAATTCATCTTATTTGTCAAAGAAATCCTTTAATCTCTTTGAGCGTGATGGATGTTTCAATTTACGTAGTGCTTTTGCTTCAATCTGACGAATACGTTCACGTGTAACGTTGAATTCACGTCCTACTTCTTCAAGTGTACGTGTACGTCCATCATATAAACCAAAACGTAAGCGTAATACCTTTTCTTCACGTTCTGTAAGACCACTGAGAACGCTATTGATTTCATCCTTCAATAACTGATTACTTGCATATTGATCAGGACTGAGTGCTTCCTTATCCTCAATAAAGTCACCTAAGTGAGAATCATCTTCTTCACCAATTGGTGTTTCTAGTGATACAGGTTCTAAGGCAATCTTTTGGATTTCTCTTACTTTTTCAGGAGAGATACCTTCCATACGTTGGCTGATTTCTTCTGCCGAAGGATCACGCCCTAATTCCTGCACCAATTGACGTTGTACACGTGTTAACTTATTGATTGTTTCTACCATGTGTACTGGAATACGAATTGTTCTTGCTTGGTCTGCAATGGCACGTGTAATAGCCTGACGAATCCACCATGTTGCGTATGTAGAGAACTTGAAGCCCTTTGTATAGTCGAACTTCTCAACTGCCTTTACAAGACCCATGTTACCTTCCTGGATTAAATCTAGGAATAACATACCTCTACCAACATATTTCTTAGCGATAGATACAACTAAACGTAAGTTACTGGAGATTAAGATGTTTCTAGCCTCTTCATCACCTTCTTCAATACGCTTTGCAATCTCAGGTTCATCTTCTGGCTTTAAGAGTGGTACACGTCCAATTTCCTTTAAGTACATCTTAACAGGGTCATTTAACTGGACATTGCCACCTGTAGAGAAGGATGTTAAATCCAAAAGACTAGCTAATGGCTTTTCTTCATCATCGTCATCAAGATCAGGGTCTTTACTATCTACGTCTTCATCTTCAACATCGTCAACATCATCGTCTAATAAGTCTAAGTCATCATCTTCGGTTGCAGTGAGTTCTTCGATATCTTCATCTTCAACAATCTGAATATTCTCTGTATTGAACCAATCCCAGAGTTCATCCATGTCATCATCAGACATATCTAAGTGCTCTAAGGATGCCATGACATCTTTCTGTGCGATGGAACCATTCTTCTTAGCAATCTCCTTATAATCGTCTTTGAGTTCATCAAGGTTCTTTAATTCTTTTACCTTACCTGAACGCTTATATGTTTCAATTTCTTTTGTGTCTTTCTTGTTGTCTTTCACTTTTGTTTTTTTCTCTTTCACTTCTTTTGTTTTCTTAGGAGCTTTTTCTTCTGCTACTTCTGCCTTTTTCTTTTTGGAAGTTGCTTTTTCTACTACAACTTCCTCTTTTACTTTCTTTGAAGCCTTCGTAGTTTTACTTGTTTCCTTCTTCATCGAGATACCTCCGCAGTTCTAGAATGCACTTTTGATACTTTTCCATAAGTACCTTTTGACTCATATCATTAAGACCAGCTTGTGAGAGTTGTTCATAATACGCATCTCTCTCCTTCTGCAATGTTGTAATTTTTACCTTGCGAATGGCTCCTTTTAGGACCGCTTCGTCATAGTCGATATCATATGCAGGCATGGATACCAGTCTTGTTAGTAAATCCTTTACTTCTTGCTTATCCGTACGGTCAATTAAATGACTTGGATCAGCATCTTGAAATGTATGTAAACCATCAATAATTAACATTGCTAGTAACTTATGTGTCTTGTCATTTAGATACCCTAGCTCAACTTCAAATGTATGGGCATGGGTAGCCGACTTTAACATCATCATTAGTATTAAATCTTCCGCATCTAGGGAACCATCCGGAATCGATAGTTTCTTCTGTACGGTTTGATTGATTGGTCGATTGATTGTTTGTGGCACATAGTCAACTGGCATATGTGTCATTTCCGCTAATTGTTGTGTAAAGTAGCGGCGATCTACTTCATCAGGTAATGTTGCAATATCTGCTTGTACCTTACGAACTAATTCTTTTTTATCCGAGTAGTTATTTAGATTTGTCTGTGAAACTTGATACTCAATCACAAACTCTATCCAAGTTACCTCATCTTTGAGAACACTCTTTAAACCTTCCGCTCCTTGTTGACGTACCAGTTCATCTGGGTCTTTGCCTGTTAGATTGCGAATCACCGATACATCACAACCTGCTTTTCTTGCCATATGTACTGCACGTAAGGTAGCAGCCTGTCCAGCACGGTCGCCATCATAACAGAATACAATCTTCGCAGCGATATTCTTTAACAGATGAATCTGTCTTTCCGTACAGGATGTTCCAAGTGTACATACTGCATTGAAGATGCCAGCTTTAGCAAAAGCAATCACATCTGTTACACCTTCACATACGTAAATCTTTCCTTCCTTACGAGCAACTGATTTTGCACGGTGATAGTTATATACAATATCACCTTTGGTAAAGATATCTGTTTCATTTGTATTGATATACTTGGAAGGATTGTTTGGATCTAGAATTCGTGCACTAAATCCAATCGGATTACCGTATTGGTCATGAATTGGGAAAGTAATACGACCAGCAAAAGTATCATGGATACCAGATTCATTGATACGTATTAAGTTTGCACGATTCATGTCCGCATCACTAAAACCTTTAGCATGCAAGAAGTGATATAACGCTGTCTGAGTTGGGTTATAGCCTATCTGAAACTCACGAATCAAATCTGCCGTCATCCCACGCTTTTCAAGATACTTCTTTTCATTCACGGCTTCAGGTGTATCGAGTTGATACATCATATACTGAATCGCCGCATTCATCACATTGTACAGTACTTCTTTATGAGGATCCTTACTAGCTCTTTGCTCTATATCAACATCAACCTGTAAAGGATAGTTAATCAAAGACGCAACTCTACCAACGGCTTCGGGGAATGTGATGTTCTCGTAGTTCTGTACGAATGTATACACATTACCACCATTACCGCAAACAAAGCATTTATAGATTTTCTTTTCTGATGAAATAGACATCGATGGATCATGGTCATCATGGAAAGGACAAATCGCTACATACGAATTTCCTTTGCGATGAACCTGAATGTAGTGACCGATGACATCGACAATATCCGCTTTTTCACGAATGGCATTTATATCATGGTCACTAATCTTTGCCATATTCCCTCCTTCTTAGAAACGAATTTCCTTACAAATCTTGTTACGCACTTCTTCTACAGTCATACGTTCCTGTTCCATGGAATCACGATAACGGATTGTGACTGTACCATCTTCCATTGTCTGCTCATCAATTGTGATACAGAATGGTGTACCAACTTCATCTTGACGACGGTAACGCTTACCAATAGAACCTGCTTCATCATATGTCACTGTAAAGTCATAAGATAGTTCATGACGAATCTCTTCTGCCTTTTCAGCGTACTTCTTACGTAGTGGTAAGATTGCGGCCTTTACAGGTGCTAGCACTGGGTTAAAGCGCATGACTACACGTGTCTCACCATTCTCAAGTGTTTCTTCATCATATGCGTCTGTAAAGAACATGAAGAATAAACGTTCAACACCTACTGCTGGTTCTACTACATATGGAAGATACTTCTCATTTGTAATTGGATCCAAGTAAGTTAAATCCTTACCAGATGTATTCTGGTGTTGTGTTAAGTCGTAGTCTGTACGGTCTGCGATACCCCAAACTTCACCCCAACCCCATGGGAACTTGTATTCAATATCTGTTGTGCCCTTGGAGTAGAATGATAACTCTTCTTTCTCATGGTCTCTGAAACGTAAGTTTTCTGGATTTCCACCTAGCTTCACAATCCAATCCATGCAGAAGTTACGCCAATATGGGAACCACTCATCATCTGTACCAGGCTTGCAGAAGAATTCCATTTCCATCTGTTCAAATTCACGTGTACGGAAGATAAAGTTACCTGGAGTAATTTCATTACGGAAGGACTTACCAATCTGGCAGATACCAAATGGTAACTTCTTACGGTATGCACGTGCAACTTGTTTGAAGTCTACAAACATTCCCTGTGCTGTTTCAGGTCTTAGATAAATTGTATTCTTAGAATCTTCCAATGTTCCTTGGAATGTCTTAAACATCAAGTTGAACTGGCGAATGGATGTAAAATTATGTCCACCACAATCAGGACATGGAACGTTATTATCCTTGATGTACTGTTCCATCTGTTCATTGCTCCAACCCTCTGGATTTACTGTTCCATTGGAGAAGGATTCAATTAACTGGTCAGCACGGTGTCTTGTATGACACTGCTTGCAGTCCATTAAAGGATCAGAGAAACCCTTTAAGTGTCCTGATGCTTCCCAAACCTTAGGATTCATTAAGATAGCTGCTTGAATCTCTTCGTTGTTTGGATCTTCTTGTATAAACTTCTTTTGCCACGCACGCTTGATGTTATCTTTCAAGTTAACGCCTAAAGGACCAAAGTCCCAAGTATTACTTAAACCACCATAAATTTCTGAGCCTTGAAATACAAATCCTGTATTCTTTGCATGCGAAACAATTAAGTCAAATGTCTTCTGTCTATCCATTGAAAATGAGCCTCCAAAATATTCCCATAATATCCTGTAAAGTATAGCATTTTCAACCTATTTTTACAATCTTACGATATGTCATATCACTGCTGAAAAAAATAAAATTCCCCTAGTTGTATTCTCTAGAGGAATGAAATATTTATACTTCAAAACGAATATTGAAATTATTTTAAATCAATCGGTCCTTTTTTATCATTTTTAATAGCATCTACTAGACCATCGATAATCTGTACAGCTTCCAGTGTACCAAGATATTTACCATCTTCACGTAAGGCAAAGTAACTAATAACAACTGGATGTCCTGAACGTTCAGACAAGATGGTAAGACTATCACGTTTACCCTTCTTAAAATCACTAATTAACATACGTACAATTGGTTCAACGCGCTTTGGATGACAAGAATACACCGGTCTTCCAAGGGCTACTTGTGGACGTGTGAATACCTTCTCACCTTCATTAAAATAAATATTAATGTCATTTTCATCAACAAGTGTAATTTCAAAAGGTAGTGTATTCAACATTGCCTTTAACTGCTTTAGATTCATATGTCCACCTGAAATCTCGATATTTTCATTGTGGATAATACTTGGCTGTTTAAGTTCTTTTACCTTATCCCATACTGGTACATCTTCTTTGGCAAGATAGCAATACCCATACATTGGAAAGTCTCTTGCGATTGCAATCCACTCATCCTCAGTAAAATAATTCGTTACTAGTGGGAATAAGATATTCTTTTCTTTGAAAATCATTTCATTCATACGCTTAACAACGCGTCGTAATGAATCCATATCTTTAGAATCTTCAACTACAAACTTCTTTAATTCTTGTTTGATTTCATCTTCTACGCCCCACATAACATCACTTGGGCCAGGGAAATTGTATTTATCCTTGAGAAGTGGGAACATTGTTTCTTCTTTTTTCTTGTAATGAGATTCAATAGCACGTAGTTCAATTACATCTGCTAGAACATCCTCAGGCTTTACATCTTCCTTGAGTTTCTCCTCTAGTGCTGTAACACGCTTTTCAATTTGTGCATTTTCTAATTCCAGAATATGCAAAGGATGACCTGGTGTACGCATTAATACAGTTGTAGCATCTGCTGTTTGTTCATCAAAACTAGCAATCGTATCTCGAACGCGTTCCTCTTCTGCTGAACGTTCCACTTCCTTCTCTGCATTCGCAATTCTTTCACTTCGTGTAGCACCATGGAATAATGCGGAATGGACATCGCATAAGCGTTGTACATCACTGAGCTTTGTACCTTCTGAAAGAAGAGTTTGTTCAGCACGTGCAATTTCTACAGCTGAAACATCTGAGAAATTAGCTGCAAAATCTTTTCTTACAGACTCAATATCTTCACCATTACTGAGACGTTGTACATAGGATTTCAATAATGCCTCACGGTCACTAGAACTCAAATCACTACTCTTCCCTAAATCTGCAGATAAAGCTTTCATTTTTTCTTCCTGTTGTTTTTGTAATTGTTCAGGAGTATTGATTACTTCAAAGCCACTTAATGTAAAAGCATCAATAATTGTAGAAAGAGGAATTTCTTTCACTCTTGCACCTTTTGGGATAGTCATCATCTTACCCATTGTATTTAACATGGATGGTTTTACAATTTCAGTAAAGCCCAACTGTGACATAATATCTTTCACTTCAGGATATGCACTTGCAATTTCGAATACACTCTTTGATAAATCTATCGTTTTCTTTTCCATCATTTTCACCTCACTTTTTTAGTATACGTCACAACTTTAAAAAAGTGCTGTAACACTATCTCATACGATGCTTAATCCAAAAAGAAAAGAGATTCAGTCAAATCTCTCCTCATCATTAATCCAGTACTTTCTCAGTAGAAAAGAAAGTATTTTTGTTTCATCTTTTGACTATACAATCGTATGTAGATGCATATAGAAATTCATTGATTTTAATTGTATATCTGCATGAAGATACAGAATATCTACAAGGTATTGTAAATCCTTCATATCCCCTTCGATATAC
>CALEMV010000263.1 GCA_937910655.1 uncultured Solobacterium sp. | reverse complement strand
ATAGTGAGAAGTATCAATCCTTTACAAACTATCGTATTGATAAGATGGAAACCGTTCGTCTGATTGAACAACCAGTAGAGACAATCGCATTCAACTTAGATGATCACCTACAAACATCTATGAAGATGTATGCAGGGAAAGCAGAAACAATTACCATCAAATGTACGACTGATATGGCAAGTATCATCCAAGATGAATTTGGCAGTCATATGATTATTTCAGAAGTAAAAGACAACTCTTTTACAGTAAGCTTAAAAACAGCGATTACTCCAACCCTTTTAAGTTGGCTATTGTTATTCTATAATCGCGTGACAGTACTCCAACCTGCAGAGTTAAAAGAAAAATTATTAACAATCGCAAATACGGTAATCGATACCTATTCGAAAGGAACCCTATGAACGAAAAGATACAAGAACTTCAACAAATCATCGACAATTCAAATCATATCGTATTCTTTACTGGTGCAGGTGTATCCACCGCAAGTGGCATTCCTGATTTCCGTAGCACAGATGGACTCTACAATCAAAAGTATCAATTTCCACCAGAAGAAATCTTAAGTCACCATTTCTTCAAACAACACACAGAGGAATTCTTTCGCTTTTATCGCGATAAAATGCTATATCCAGATGTTAAGCCCTCTTTTGTACATCAATATATCGCTACTTTAGAAAAGCGCAATAAAAAGGTTACCATCATCACACAAAACATTGATGGTTTACATCAATTAGCAGGTTCAACAAATGTATTAGAATTACATGGTAGTGTTTTACGTAACACATGCATGCAATGCCATGCAAAGTACCCACTCGATGAAATCTTAAAAATGGATACTGTACCACACTGTCCAAAATGTAATGGTATCATTAAACCAGATGTAGTCTTGTATGAAGAAGGATTAGATGAAACTATTCTCAATCAAGCTTTACATGCATTACAAACTGCGGATACCTGTATCGTATTAGGTACATCTCTTGTTGTATATCCAGCCGCAGGACTACTGCGTTATTTTGGCGGTGATAAACTCGTCCTAATTAATCGTGACCAAACAAGTTATGACTCTACCGCAGATTTAACAATACATGATGACTTTATCAATATATTCCCTAGTCTAAAATAAAAAGGTTATTCTACAATAACCCAATTCCAGTCACAAAGATTTCAATCCCAATGAGGATCAGAATCACCCCACCTAAAATGGATGATTTATTCGCAAAGACCATACCAAACTTCTTACCTAGCACGACACCTACATAACAAATGATAAATGTTACAACTGCAATGATAACTGAAGTAATCAATGCGGAGGATAATGTATAGTCTGCAATCGTAAATCCAACGGATAAAGCATCAATCGAAGTCGCGATACCTTGAATCATAAGTTTACGAGTACTAGCTTCATATTCAGCTTCATCCTCTTCCTCTTCTTCAAAACCATCCTTGATCATTCCACCACCGATATAAAGTAGTAAGATCAAGGCAATCCATGGCACAGCATCCATAAAGATGACAAAAGCAGAAGAGACCGTATGTACCGCAAACCATCCAATCATTGGCATTAAAAATTGAAAACCTGCAAAAACAATGGCAATCTGAATCATTCTAGATATTGCCATTTTCTTTTCGTTCATACCATTTGCCATTGATACAGAGAAAGCATCCATCGCAAGACCAACACCCAATAAAGCGGCTTGTATTAATAGTTTTATCATATCCATTCACTCCTATTGAATATGGTAAGGAACATGTTAATAAAAAAAGACCATGTATTACCAAAAAGGTAATCATGAGTCTCGCTAATTAAAACAAGCCAGGTTTTTACCAGTATGTTGACTTGCTGCACGGGCATGTGCCAGCTACTCCCTCAAATTACATCTATATTTTCGCCGAACACATTTCTGTTAGTCAAGGCTTACTTTAACTTCCAAAGTCTTTTCCAGCCATACACTAACACTTCCATCAGTACAGGAGAATTCTCCACAACCCTCTTCATCAATTATAACTGTATTGGAACAATGTCCTAGTATATCTCTAAATTCTTCTCCTACATGATTGGTGCCAATATACATTCTTTTAGAACCACCATATCGATTACTTAGCACAACAGCCAAACCACTTCCACTAAATTCATCACTGCCACTTCTTGTCCAGCCAATTACATCTGGATTATCAAAATAATCATGTTGGTCACCATAAGCATAAAGTTCTCTAATCTTCATTAATGTAGGAAGGTCAGCCACCGCGGGAATATTCTTAGCAGGAATTCCATATAAATCCCCATAGAATACACACGGTAATCCATCTATACGCAATAAAATTAACGCATACGCTATCGTTTTAAACCAAGGTAAGACAAAGGATTCTAACGACTGTCCTGGCTCAGTATCATGATTATCTACAAACGTTACCGCATGCCATGCATCAGCTTGTACAAGTGTTCCTTGAAATAATTCTCGCATATCAAAGTTACCATTTGTATCGGATGCATTTAATAACTGATAGTGTAAAGGCACATCAAACAAAGACATACAATCTGACGCATCCGCAAGATACTCCTGTAGCTTACTAAGATCACCATTCCAATACTCACCTACCGCAAAGAAATTTTCTCCTTTGTATGCACGCATGTCAGATAACCAATTTTTAAAGAATTGGTTATCAATATGTTTTACTGCATCTAGTCGCATACCATCGATACCAGTGATATCCAAATACCATTTACCCCAACGATTCAATTCTTGTAATACTTCTTGATTTTTAAAATCAATATCACAACCCATTAAGTAGTCAAAGTTACCATGTTCACTATCTACATTTGAATCCCAGTTCTTTCCTTCAATAAGATAGACGGCACTTTGTTTCTTCTTTTCATCCCAGTCCGTACCATCAAAATGACTTGCATTCCAGGTAAATGTAGAGTACTTTCCTTTACGATTCGGAAAGGTAAATTTTGTCCATGCGGTAATTTGATAATCACCACCGATTTCTTCATTACGATTATTTGGGTCTGATTTAATGACATCTATCGTTTCTTCCGTATCGCCACCCATTTTCTGGTTGAGAACGATATCCGCAAGAACTGATATATTTTCTTTTTGTAACGCACCAATCGCATCTAGATATTCTTGTTTCGTACCATATTTTGTAGGAATCGTTCCCTTTTGATCAAACTCTCCAAGATCATATAAATCATAGACACCATATCCCACATCATGTACTCCACCAGCTCCTTTATATGCTGGTGGCAACCACACCAGTGTGACTCCCAGATTAGAAAAAGAAGGTGCCAGCACCTTCAGTTTATTCCAATGTTGACTATCATCTGGAAGATACCACTCAAACGCTTGTAATAGTGTATCATTTTTCTCCATAGTCACCTCTTATTCAAGAGTTAGTTTCGCTACCTCTTTTTCAAAATATTCCTTTGTGTCTTCAATCGATAAATCTAACACAACAGAAAGTTCTTCATATAGATATTTCTCAGCTATCTGTAAATACTCATCATCGATAGAAGCCAACTTCTTATGTTGTTCAAGACGTTCTTGATTACGTCCATACGAAGTCTTGATGATACGTACTAATTCACTTATATCATTTCCCTTTAACAGTGAAGCATACTGACTCTTCATATTCGCAGGTTTACTTTCAAGAGTCTCTAAATCAGGTGTATCGATAATCAACTGATCAATCTCCTCTTTGGTAATTAAATCACGTAAGTGACCTGCTTTATTGGACACTGGAACCTGAATAGAAACAGATCCAGAAGTAGGAAAATACGGTTCAAGAATATAACATTGTTCCCCCGTAAAGTCACTGCGTTTCTTTCCTGTAATGCGACATACATCTCTTCGATAGACAACGATATCTTTTACTTTATACAAAGAAATCACCTACTTTCACCACTTCTATTTTACCACAATATCCATCTTTTTCCTAATGCGCCAAAAGTCGCAAAGAAAAGAAGTTGCCTGCCACAACTTCTCCATCTTTATGATTAACGTGTTCCCTTATCGTAAGGAATACCTTCTGCCTTAGGTGCTCTAGATTTTCCACTAGAGAAGCCTAACACAATTAGTACGACAAGATAAGGAATAATGTTATAGAAATACATTGGTAATGGTAGTCCTTTTGTGAATGGAATCTGGTTATAAACAACACTTAAACACTTTAGGAAACCAAACATTAAAGAACCAAAAGCAACACCAAGTGGTGACCAGTTACCGAAAATCATAATCGCCATCGCTAAGAATCCCATACCAGCTACTGCACCAGAAGCTGTACCATTGGCAACTGTCGCAATATACAAGTAACCGCCAAATCCACCTAACGCACCTGAGATTGTTGTACCAAGATAACGCATCTTATATACATTGATACCTACAGAGTCAGCTGCTTGTGGATGTTCACCACATGCACGCAAACGTAAACCTGTCTTCGTCTTATACAAGAAGATAGATAAGATAATAAATAATGCAAGTGCAATAAAGGTTGAAATATAAGCCTTATCAAATAGTACCGAAAAGATACCTGTCGCTTCTTTATTTTGGATAACATAACCAAAGTCATGACGTTGTCCAAGGGAGTCGACAGCTGTACCCATCTCTAACTGGTCTTTACTTGTAAATACCTTGATAAAGAAGAGTGCAACAGCTGGCGCAAGAAGATTTAATGCTGTACCAGCAATTGTCTGATCTGCTTTAAACTTAATCGCAGATACAGATAATAGAAGTGAAAATAATGCCCCTGCAACAGCTGCCGCAAGCATCGCAACCACAAACATCAACTGATTATGGTCAACGAAGAATGGAACATTCTGTCGTAATAATAGTGTCACAACTGCACCAATGAAGGCACCAAAAATCATAATACCATCTAATGCAATATTGATGATACCACTACGTTCCGCAAACATACCTGCTAAGGCAACGATCAATAGCGGAATGGTAAAAATCAATGTTTTCTGAAGAATAAAAATCATTTCTTTTCCTCCTTGCTATTTTTGATCTCTGTCTCAATTTCTTGTAAGGATTTCTTCTTCGTGCTTAGTAACATACTGATATATCTTGCAAAGCCTGAGAAATATACAATCATCGCTACCATTAACTGAGATACATATTCGTTAAATGCTGTATTCGCCGCTAGGTTTGATCCACCTACGTTGATATACTTTAAGAATATTGCAGTAAAGATAATGCCGATAGGATTGTTTCCTGCAAGCAAGGCTGCTGGGATACCATTGAATCCATCCACTGGTAATGTCTGATATGTCTCCCACTTGAAGTCTTGATGACCATTGAGGCACCAGATAGAAGCACCCATTGCCGCAAGTCCACCAGCGATAGCCATCGCTAGAAGTAGATTTCTCTTTTCATTCATGCCTGCATACTTAGCACCATCACGGTTATATCCACAAGCCTTTAGTTCATATCCAAATGTAGTCTTATTCATCACAATATAGAGTGCGATGGCTACACAGATTGCTAGGAAGATACTTGCGTCCGCATAGGAAACAACAGAACCACCAGAGAAAATCTTATCTAAACCAAATGTTGCCGTTGCGATATTATTTACTTCTGTTTTCATGATGAAGTTTACTTTTGATTCCGCAACGTTAATAAACTTAGAACCATTAAATACCCAGCTAACTACATTGGCCGCAATCCAGTTTGTCATAATACAAACAATAACTTCGTTGACATTGAGATATGCTTTGAAGAAACCAGGAATCGCACCCCAAAGTGCACCAGCTAACGTACCACAAATTAATGCAAGGATCCAAATAACTGGAGAAGGAACAGTTGCGGATGGAATAGATAAAGAAACAATCAATGTTACCATCGCACCCATCAAGTACTGTCCTGGAGCACCGATATTAAATAAACCTGTCTTAAATGCAATACATGCAGATAAACCCGTTAGAATTAATGGAGTTGCATTAAACAACATGTTACCAAGCTGGAATAGTGAGTTACCACCACCAGAGAATGGTCCACCAAGAACAATGAGAATGCCACGTACAGCTTCCGCAAATCCAATACGAGGATTAAATACAGACAGTAATACAAGAACAACAAATCCAACAAAGATACCGCCGAAGATACACAGTAAAGAAGCACTTAGCGATTTTAATCCTTCAGAGGATTTTTTATTTTTATTTTTCATCGCTCTTCTCCTCCTTACCATTACGCTTCGCACCTGCCATATATAGACCTAACTCTTGTACAGTTGTCTTCTTAGGATCTAGTTCGCCAACAATTTCGCCTTCATACATGACAAGAATACGGTCAGATAAGTTCATAACCTCATCTAATTCCAGAGAAACAAGCAATACACCTGCTCCACTATCACGACTTTGAATAATCTGTTTGTGAATATACTCAATCGCACCAACATCTAGACCACGTGTAGGCTGTACCGCAATCAATAAATTGTGCTTACGGTCTAATTCACGTGCAATAATAGCCTTCTGCTGGTTACCGCCAGACATACTACGAGAAATTGTAATTGGCCCTTGACCACTACGTACGTCGTATTCTTGAATGAGTCTTTCCGCATACTTCCGAACTTCCTTGAACCGGATCATGCCATGACTTTGGAACTCTGGTTCAAGATACCGTTGTAAAACTAAATTTTGTTCTAAACTGTAATCCAAAATTAAACCATGTTTATGACGATCTTCTGGAATATGAGATATACCATGTGTATTCTTATAGCGAATTGAAGTATGAGATACGTCTCTCATTTCACCATCAATATTGAGTTTTACCTTACCACTCTTAATCTTTTCAAGACCAGTGATTGCATGTACTAACTCCGTCTGCCCATTCCCATCAATACCTGCAATACAAACTATCTCACCCTTACGCACCTTGAAAGATACGTCATGAATACTATCCTTCTTATGAATCTTATCAAAGACACATAAGTTCTCCAGCTCTAACACTTCTTCAGTAGGATTGCTTTCCTTCTTATCAACAACGAACTTAACATCACGACCAACCATCATATTTGATAGTTCTTCCTTCGTCGTATTCTTCACATCAACCGTGCCGATATATGCACCCTTACGAAGTACTGAGCATCGATCTGCTACCTGCATAATTTCATTTAACTTATGTGTGATAAATAAGATAGACTTCCCTTCATTCGCAAGACTCTTCATGATTTGCATGAGTTCTTCGATTTCTTGTGGTGTTAGTACCGCTGTAGGTTCATCAAAAATTAAAATATCATTATCACGGTATAACATCTTTAAGATTTCTGTACGCTGCTGCATACCTACCGTAATATTCTCAACTAACGCATCTGGATCGACGTTTAATCCATAGGACTTGGATAGTGCAACTACCTTCTTACGTGCTTCTTTCTTACTGATAAAGCCAAGTTTTGTCGTTTCAACACCAAGAATAATATTTTCTAAAACAGTAAACACCTGCACTAACTTAAAGTGCTGATGTACCATTCCAATGCCCAAATCATTCGCATCATTTGGATTATTGATTTGAACTGGCTTTCCATTCTTATAAATCTGTCCCTCTTCTGGCTGATATAGACCGAAAAGAACACTCATCAAAGTACTCTTACCAGCACCATTTTCACCCAAAAGTGCATGAATTTCACCCTTCTTTAACTGTAAAGTAATATTGTCATTTGCAATAATTCCAGGGAAAATCTTGGTAATATTGCGCATTTCAATAATATAGGGAGATTCATGAACTACATTTTCATCCATAGTCTATCCTCCATTACCGATGATGTAATAATCGAATTTTCTCTTGTTGCAAGTTAATTATACATGATATTTTTGCAAGGTTATATGAGCAGTTTTATATCACGTATCTTTGATACAGGATATAAAACCGTCCTTGCGTACAACAAGAATATATAAATACAGGGATGATAGCGTTACTATCATCCCTGTAAAAAACTTATGACTTTATTACGCTTCAAAATCAATTGTTACGTTTGGAATGCCCTTCAACCAATCAGCGTTGTTTGCATCTTCCGGTGTCTTAGAATCTGGTACGATTTCACCGTCAGCAACCTTCTTGAACAATGCCTTGTATTGTTCAACTGTGAAGTTCTTCATTGACCATGTATCTTCTGGTAAGCCTGTAGCACCTTCAGCTGCGCCAAGGTTCTGAGCCTTATCAGCAAGTTCACTGTCCCACTTACCTTCGTAGAATTGACCTAAAATACGTTCAACAGATGCACTTAAGCCCTTCATAGCACTTGTGATAACCTTTGAACTTTCAGCAGACTGGTCAACGTCTACACCGATAATCTTAGCATTTTCATATTCAGAAGCTGCAGATAATACGGACTGGAACATGGATCCACCACATGCGAATACAACTTCAGTTCCATTAGCATACCAACCAGCAATCTGTGTCTGTAATTCTGTTGAAGCTGAGAATGTAGAACCATACTTATAGGAGTACTTGATTTCTACTGTGATTCCCTTTTCCTTCGCAGCAGCACTTGCGCCTTGAACGAAACCATAACCGAAACGATTACATGCAGGGTTAGCGCCTCCGCCTCCACCTGTATAACCTAGTTTTGTATAACCTTCCATTACTGCAGCGTATCCTGCAAAGTATCCAGCTTCCTGTTCCTTATAAACGATAGCTGTAACGTTATCTAGACCTAAAGCCCAACCATCAACGAATGCAAACTTTACATCAGGATTTTCCTTAGCTACTACTTCCATTGCCTTAGCCTGTAAGAAACCAGGAGCTACAATAATCTTTGCACCATTTTCGATAGCCTGTTTCATCGCATCGATACGGTCATTATCTGTTGCGTCTGCACCGTTAGCTGGCTGATAGTAATTGTGTGTTAACTTGTGGTCTTCCGCATACTTTACAGCACCTTCATAAGTACCTTGGTTGAAGCCCTTGTCCATTAACTGACCTACGTCAGTAACAACAGCGACCTCAGCAGTAGCCTTGCCTGAACCTGTTTCTGTAGCAGTACTGTTCTTTGCAGTATCTCCGCCACAACCTGCCATCGTTGCAATCATTGCAAGTGATAGCACAGAAGTTAATAATTTCTTCATGATAATTCTTTCCCTTTCTTTGTCAGAATTTTCTGACTCCCGTTATATCCATTTTAAAACGTAACGAAAGCGTTTGCAACAACCCAATCTTGAACTTCCTCTTTTCTGGTTATTAAATTTAATCTTTAATTTGCCATTTTATCTATTAAGAACGATAAAAGCGTGATACGCTAAACACAGATATTGTAGAAAGAAGCTTTTAAGCAAATGAGGTCACTATGAAAGTAGAATTTAAAAAGTTAGGAATCAACGGCGAAGGAATCGGTTTTATCAATCGAAAACCAGTGTTCTGTGATGGAGTATTACCAGAAGAAATAGCAGAAGTTGAAATCATCGAGGAGAAACCAAAATACGCAATGGCTCGCCTCAAGCGACTTATCACAAAATCACCAGATCGTATTGAATCCCCTAGTCCACTAGAACAAGCACATGGTTGCCCTCTCTTTATTTTGGATTACCAAAAACAATTACGTCATAAACAAGATATTCTTGAACAAGCATTATTTAAATACGGAAATGTAAAACGTTCCTTCGTGCGTGATATGCACGCAAGTGAAAAGCAAGTTAGTTATCGCTCTCAATGCAAACTACCAGTCCAGAAATCACATGATGTATTGGTCAATGGTATGTATGAACCCAAGACAAACCACTTCCATCCTATCGAACATTTCTTAATCCATGATCCAAAGTTAGAAGAAATCCGTAAAGAAATCTTACGTATCCTCAACGAAGAAGGCTATGATGCCTACAACCAGAGATCACAAAAAGGATTACGTTATATCGTTCTACGTGTGATCGATGGCAAGGCACAGTGTACCCTTATCACCGGTAAAGAACATATCCCTTCTATCATCATTGATAGAATCATGGAAATTCCTGGTATGGAATCCCTATGTCAATCCTTTAATACCAATCGTAAGACAAATCAGATATTTGGTTCACCCGCAAAAGTACTTGCAGGACAACATGCATTAACCATCTCCATGGATCAGATTCAGCTTCAACTTTCAGCAGAATCCTTCTTCCAATTAAACATTGACCAAGCCGAAAAGATGTATCAGATGGCAATCAGTAAGATTGACCCATGCAAGGTATTGGTAGAAGCTTATTGCGGTATCGGTACGATGGCACTTATGGCCAAGGATAAGGCAAATGTTGTATATGGAATCGAATCTGTCCCGAGTGCTGTTGAAAATGCCACAAATAATGCAAGACTAAACAACATCACAAATACAGAATTCATCTGTGATGATGCGGCACATGGCTTACGCAAGATTGCGATGAAGAAGACAGTTGACTGCTTATTAGTTGATCCACCACGCATTGGTATGGATGATGAAATGCTAGATACCATCATGTATGTATTACCAAAGAAGATCGTATATATCTCTTGTAATCCTTCCACCCTTGCAAAGAACCTCAAAGTACTCAAGCAACGCTATCACGTAGTGACTGTAATTCCTTATGACTTATTCCCACAAACGCCACTTGTAGAATCTATTACAGTATTGGAGTTAGGTTAATGAAATACCTCGTAAAAGACAATACGATTACGATTGATCCAGAAGGAAAATACCTCAAAAAAACAGTAGAAGATTTTCTAAACGATTACTATCAATCAAAGAAAAACAAATATCTACTATTGTTAAATAAACAAATCTTATTAGACGGTACCCCAGTCAAACACGGCAAAGAAATCATTGACCGCAAAACAATCACAATCACCTTCCCAGAAGAATCAATCGATTGGATTCCTGCAGAAACAGAATGTAAAGTCGTATATGAAGACGCATTCATCTATATCGTGCATAAAGATGCAGGTATGATTATCCATGGTGATCCTGGTGATACAACATGCTTGAATGCTTATGCGGCTAGATACCAGATTAACCATGGCATCAAACAACCAGTACGACCAATTCACCGTTTAGATAAGGATACAGTTGGACTTGTCATCTACTCAAAGATTCCATTCTTCCAACCATGGTTTGACGCACAACTTTCTAGCAAGAAAATTCATCGTCACTACCTAGCGATTACAAATGGTAATATTGATCCAAACTTCCGTATGACAATCAATAAACCACTAGGAAGAGATCGTCATAACAGTGGTATGTATCGTGTTTCTTCAACAGGAGTTGAAGCTATCACATTCGTAGAAGCACTAGGCAATTATCAATCTTATAGTTTACTGGGATGTACACTTGAAACTGGCAGAACTCACCAAATCCGTGTTCACCTTGCCAGCATTGACCATCCTATCGTCAATGACGTACTCTATGGTATTAAAACAAAAGATTTCCCTACGATGGGCTTATGGGCAGACTGGATTGCATTTAGAAATCCAATCACCAATAAAAAACACAAGATATTCGATCAACCTAATCCAATGTATGAACCATTCAAAAAGTAGATGTCCAGCATCTACTTTTTGTTATACAATCCCTAATTCTTCTAATACCTTCGCGACACCATCATTTGCGCAAGTATCCGCAACAATATCCGCATACTGGCGAACATCATCCTTCGCATTGCCTAAGGCAACACCAATTCCTGCTTTCCGAATAAATGGTGTATCATTTCCTGCATCGCCAAACGCAATAACATTTTCCCAAGTATAACCCTTCTCCTTGAGTACGGCTTCTACTGTTAATGACTTATTGATAGAATGCAAGAATACATCAAATCCCTTTAGAGATGACCAAGCAAATACCAAGTCAGGCATCTCCTTTGCAAACTTCATAATCACATCTTCATCGCCCACTAAGAATGTTCCTAGAGGATTACCATATTCTATGTGATGCGTGCGCTTCTCTGTATCATCGATAATCAGTTTAGCCTTGATAGGATCACCATTTACATACCCATCCACAAACCTCTGATGTGCGTTGTATGTTACGACGTGATCTACGAACTTAAAACCTAGACCAATATCATTCGCTTGCGCAAAAGAAATGATTCGATTCATATACTCTGTTGGTAGTGGATGTGTCTCTAACACAGTACCATCACGCTTTACCAAACACGCACCATTGATTGTCCCAATGATATCCATTGGTAAATCCTCAAATAGCGTTGGCTGTAAGAACGTATAATGTCTACCCGTATTAATCATGACATCATAACCACTCGCCAGCGCTGTTTGTAAAGCATTACGATTACGCTGACTTAACTGCTCAGAACCACTTGGAATCAGTGTATTGTCTATATC
>CALEMV010000262.1 GCA_937910655.1 uncultured Solobacterium sp. | reverse complement strand
TCTGTGGATTCGATAAAACTCTTTACATTTGGTAAGCCTCTACGCTTTGCTTCCTTTGCCCATTCTTCACTATATCCATCTCCAGAGAAGAGAATTCTCTTGTGCTTTTCAATCAAGTTACGACAGATTGTTAATGCTTTTTCTCGGATGTCCTGAATATACTTGATGCCTTCAAGTTCATCCGCAATCTGATTGAGAGATTCTGCCATGATAGCGTTCAATACAGTATTTGAGAAAGATGCACTCATCGATGAACCGAGCATTCTAAACTCAAACTTATTACCAGTAAAGGCAAGAGGTGATGTACGGTTACGATCGGTGTTATCGTGAGGAATATAAGATAAACCTGTTACAGGATTAAAGGCGGTCTTTTCCTCTTGGGTAATTGGCTTTTTACTGTTCTTTGTATAGATATCATAGAGAATATTTTCAATATAACTTCCAAGATAAATTGAAATAATCGCTGGAGGTGCTTCGTTAGCACCTAGACGATGATCATTACCTGTACAGGATGCACTTAAGCGAAGCAAGAGAGGATATGTATCAACTGCACGAATAAATGCACATACAAATAATAAGAAGCGGATGTTTTCAGCTGGCTTTTCACCTGGGGAAAATAGGTTTTGTCCATCATCTGTGATGATGGAATAGTTATCATGTTTACCGGAACCATTGATACCTTGGAATGGCTTTTCGTGTAAGAGACATGCAAAGCCATGTTTCTTGGCTGTCTCACGTAGGATATCCATAATGAGGTGATTTTGGTCAACTGCCACATTACCATTTGTAAAGATAGGTGCTAATTCAAATTGTCCAGGCGCAACTTCGTTGTGCTCTGTTTTGGCATAGATACCTAACTTCCAAAGTTCTTGATTGGCTTCTTTCATAAAGGCTGCCACACGTGGTGGAATTGCGCCAAAGTAATGGTCATCTAATTCCTGTGTCTTAGGAGATGGTACACCAAACAAAGTGCGACCTGTAAAGCGTAAGTCTAGGCGACGATCAAAGTATTTACGGTCGATGAGAAAGTATTCCTGCTCAAGTCCTACGGAAATATCACAACTCTTTACATCTTTATCACCAAGGATGTTTACAACACGTGTTGCGGCTTTGCTCAGTGCCTCTAATGATTTGAGTAGAGGATCTTTTTTATCTAGGGCTTCACCACTATAGGACACAAAGACAGTAGGGATACACAAGATATTATCACGGATAAATACTGGACTCTTTACATCCCAATAAGTATATCCGCGGGCTTCAAATGTTGTACGTAATCCACCGTTAGGAAAACTTGAGGCATCTGGTTCACCTTTGATGAGCATCTTACCAGAGAAGCGGGCAAATGGCTCTCCATTCATGTCTGGTTCTAAGAAACTATCGTGCTTTTCAGCTGTTCCACCTGTCATAGGCTGGAACCAGTGTGTAAAGTGAGTCGCACCATTATCGAGTGCCCAAAGTTTCATCGCATGGGCAATAGCATCTGCAGTAGTGCGGTCGAGCATTCCTTCATTTGCAACTGTCTTTTTCCAAGAAAGATAGACAGGACGAGGTAGGCGACTCTTCATCTCTTTTTCGCCAAATACTTTAGAGCCAAAATCTTTGAATAGGTCTTCCATAGAATCTCC